>NZ_JBFUMH010000051.1:0-34614 GCF_054049475.1 Microvirga sp. P5_D2
GATCAGGATCGCGGGGAGCGCAACATGACGCTCGTGCAGCCTGTCCATGAGGGCGATGCCGTCCATCCCGGGCATCGTGAGGTCGACGACAAGGCAGCCGGTCGGAGGCAGCGCTCCCTCGGCCAGGAGTTGGGCACCATCCTCGTAGAGGCGCACCTCGAAACCCTCCTGCTCCAGGGCGAACTTCAGCGATTGCCGGACGGCGGCGTCATCGTCGACGACAAGGACCGGCTTCGTGATCATGGGCATGGTGAAGCCTGATGTTGTGACGATGGCAACCTTACGCCATCCGCAACACGCCGCGGTTGATCTGCATCAAGCAGCCACCGTCGTCCGGCTCAGGAGGTTTCCGTAGGCGTGCAAGGGTGCTGCGAGCGCGGTAGGCTGCTCCTTGTGCACGTGTCCTTTCAGATCCGTCGATGCCTGCGTCCCTACCTGCCGGCCAGCACCCGTGATCGCACTCCCGGCTTCTGCGCTCTTTGGGTTAGAGGCACCGAACAGCTTGGGGCAACTGCTGGAACGGAGGTGGTTTGGGATTCGTTGGAACAACTAGGGGAAGGAGGAGCGGATCGTGCCTCGCTTTGTTGACAAGCCGTTCGACTGGGTGGCGATACTCGCCCTGGCTTCGGGTGCCGCCGTGCTGGTGCCGAGTCTCGCGGCACTCGGCATGACGCTGGTGGCTGTGATCCGCGGCCTCATTTAACCGAGGCTGAGCGCCGCGCCCGGTGCCGAATGGGCCCCGAGATGCGGGGAACATCACCTGTCCGGACGGGCCTGACCTTCGTCGCCCGGATCCTCTTCGAGAAGGACCCGTTCCGCCGCCCCGTCGAGATCGTCGTACTGCCCGTTGCGGAGGGACCACAGGAAGGCGGCTAGGCCGCTCAGTCCCATGCCGAGCGCGATGAGGATTAACCACCACATGGAACCCATCCGATGCTCCTCCGGATCCTTGGCCTCATGCGGCCTTGCGCGCCGGTGACAGCCTCATGGCATTGGCGACGACGATGATCGAGGACAGCGACATGGCGACTGCTGCAATGAGAGGGGTCACATAGCCCAGCACGGCGACCGGCACCGCCAGGGCATTGTAGCCGACCGCCAGGGCAAAGTTCTGGAGGATCAACCGCCGGGACCGGCGTGAGATCCCAAAGGCGTCGCCAACGGCGGACAGGCTTTCGTTCAGAAACACGAAATCCGCGGCATTGCGACCGATGTCGGCCGCGGTGGCGGGAGCCATGGACACATGGGCGGCCGACAGGGCGGGCGCGTCGTTCAGGCCGTCCCCGACCATCAGAACCTTCCGGCCCGCGGCCTCATGCGCCGCGACTCGGGCCACCTTTTCCGCCGGCAGGAGCCCCGCCGCAAAGTCACGGATCCCGAGTCTCGCCGCCAGGTCCTCGACCACGGCCTCACGGTCGCCCGAGAGGACTTCCACCGTCAGTCCCTGACGCACCAGGTTGCCCACCGACTCTCGCGCCTCGCGGCGGACCTGGTCCTCCAGCACGAAGGTCGCCAGCAGTTCGCCATCTCGGGCCAGGACCGAGATCGAGGCGGCTGTGGAGGCGTCATCCTCAACCCATTGCCCTGCCGCCCAGTCCGGCCGGCCGAGCCGGTACGCGGCGTCACCGAGCCGGGCTTCGAGCCCGAGGCCCGGGACCTCCTCGATCCGGTCGAATGCAGGAACATCGCCCACCCGTTGCGCCGCGGCTTCGGCAATCGCCTGTGCCGCCGGATGGCGCKAGCCCATGGTCATTCCCAGGGAGATCCGCAGCGCCGACGGCGAGACCTCGCCCGCGTTGACCAGGGTGGGCCGGCCCAGCGTCAGGGTGCCGGTCTTGTCGAAGGCGATGGCGTCGACCTCAGCCAGACGCTCCAGGGCGGAACCGTCCTTGACCATGATCCCCCGTTCGAACAGACGGCGCGCGGCGAYGACCTGCACGATGGGCACCGCCAACCCCAAGGCGCACGGGCAGGTGATGATCAGGACAGCGATGGCGATGGTGACGGATGAATGCCAGTCCCCGGTGGCGACCAGCCAACCCACAAAGGACAGCAGGGCCAGCGTGTGGACGACGGGCGAGTACAGTGCRGCGGCGCGGTCGGCCAGCCGCCGGTAGCGAGCGCGGCCGCCTTCGGCTGCCTCCATCATGCGGAGCATTTCCGCCAGGAACGAGTCTTCGGCCCGCGCCGTCGCCCGGACCGTCAGCGGCCCGGTGAGGTTCATCACGCCTGCCTGGACCGCTGCTCCCGGGGCGGCCCTTCGGGGCGCGGACTCCCCCGAGACGAGCGAGCAGTCGAGCTCGGACATCCCCTGTTCGACCACGCCGTCGACGGGGATGCGCTCGCCTGCGGCGACGAGCACCGCGGCACCGGGCTCGATCTCCGACACCGGGACGTAGAGCGGCTGCCCGTCCAGGATGACCGTGGCGCCCGCGGGGGCGAGCCGCGCCAGGYCTGCCACGGCGGAGCGCGCCCGCTCGCGCATCACGTGGTCGAGCGTGCGCCCGATGAGCAGGAAGAACAGCAGGGAGGTCGCCGCATCGAAGTATGCATGCGGTGCATTGTGGAGCGTGTCGTAGAGGCTGAGGGCGAAGGCGAGCGAGACGCCGATGGAGATCGGCACGTCCATGTTGGTGCGGCCATGGCGCAGCACCGACCAGGCCGAGGCATAGAAGATCCGGCCGGAGTAGACGAGGGCCGGGAGGGCGAGGAGGGCCGAGATGAGATGGAAGGCTTGGCGCGTGCCGGCGTCGGCCCCGGACCAGACCGACACCGACAGGAGCATGATGTTCATCGCGCAGAAGCCCGCCACCGCCAACGCACGGACGAGGCGCGCCAGTTCGGTGTCCTTCGCATCCTGCTCCAGCGCAAACAGATGGGCCTCGTAGCCGATGCCGCGCAGGGCGCCAATTAGGTCCGGCGGCTTGCCGTCGGCGGTGTTCCAGCGGACTGCAACGCGCTTCGTCGACAGGTTGACCCGGGCGGCCTCGACGCCGGGCAGCTTCGCCAACGTCCGCTCCACCGCCGCGATGCAGGCGGCGCACTTCACCTCGGGCACCGATAGGTCCGTCTGGCGCGTTCCCTCGCCGAGGTCGCGGCTGGCCAGCCGGATCTCCTCCGGCGCGGCGCCGGGGTGGCGCAGGCCATCAAAGGCAGGAGGAACGCCGATGGGAGCGCAGCAGGTCATCGCCGTCCGTCGCCTGGTCTCTCATGCCGGGGCCGCATCAGCGCATCGCCCGATAGGCGTGCCAGGTGGCATGGCCCAGCAGCGGGAAGATGACGATGAAGCCGAGGAAGCCCGTGACGGCGCTGACCGCGAACAGCGCGAGCACGACGGCACCCCAGGCGATCATCGGGGTGAGGTTGTTCCACACCATGGCCATGCTCGTGCCCATGGCTGTCAGGGCGTCCGTGCGCTGGTCGAGCAGCATGGGGATCGAAAACACGCTGATCGCGAACCCGAAGGCCGCGAACAGCCCGCCGATGAGCGTCCCGACGACCAGCATCGCCCAGCCGACCGGCGTCGTGAGAAGGATGCCGACGACCCCGTCGAACCCCGGGAAGGGCCGGACGCCGAAGAACAGGGCGTACACCAGGACCGCGGCCCGGTTCCAGAGCAGCATCAGCAGGCAGAGCAGCAATCCGGTGTAGAAGATCTGCGCCCCGGCCCTCGGCCGCACAAGCAGCATGGTGCGCAGCGTCGGCCGCTCCCCGGCCTCCAGGGCGCGGCTCTTCTCGTAGAGGCCAATGGCCAGCACGGGCGCGACGATCATGTAGCCGGCGATGGCGGGAAACAGGATGTAGTCCCGCCCCGAGGCGATCAGCGCCCAGGCGAGGATGGCGGTGATCACGAAGACCGCAATGCCGTAGGCGAGGCTGAGGCCCGGCTGGACCAGCAGGTCGCGCCAGCCGGCGCGCAGCCAGTCGAGCGCGGCCTGCGCCGGCAGGTGGCGCTGCCGCGCCGGGTTGCGCGTCTCGTCGATGCTGGAGGTCTCGCTCAAAAGGCCGTAGGACTGGTCCGCTTCGCTCATCTGCCTTCCCCGAAATCGTGCATCGCTTGATCTTCCTCAGCAGGCTGGCTTCGCCGCCCGGAACGCGCCCGCCTGGGTGCCTGCCTCCTTCAGGTGGGCGACGCAGTCGGGCTGGGAGGCCACCGCGACGTAAACGAGATGCGCGTTGGCAGCTACCACGACGAGGAGCACAGCGGCCGCCAGGAGCCACGCCAGCACAGGCCACCTGGCCCGCTTTGTCACAGGACCGGCCGTCATCGCTTCGCGTCCCTCAGGGAGTTGACGTACAGGGCCAGGATCTTGATCTCCGCCGGGGTCAGGCGCTCATCCCAGGTTGGCATGTGGCCCTGCCGCCCGCCATGGATCGTGTTGATCAGAGTCTGAAGATCGCCGCCGTAAAGCCAGAACTGATCGGTCAGGTTGGGGGCCCCGACCTCGCGGTTACCCTTGCCGTCCTCGCCGTGGCAGGCGGCGCAGGTGGTGAGGAAGATCTCCCGGCCGGCATGGATCTGGGCGCCGTTCTGCGGCGTCGACACGGCCGGATTGGACAGCGACTGCACGTAGGTCGCGACGTTCGCGACCTGGGTCCGGTCGAGGATCGCGTCGCGCCCAAAGGCCGGCATCTGCGCGACCCGGGTGTTCTGATGGCGCGAGTTGATACCGAGCCGCATCGTCTCGGCGATCTTCTCCACATCGCCGCCCCAAAGCCAGTCGTCGTCGGTCAGGTCGGGATAGTTGGCGCGACCCCTGCCATCGGCCCCGTGGCAGGCGGCGCAGTTGTCGCCGAAGAGCTGGCGCCCGGTCGAGCGGACAACCCTCATCAGATCCTCATTGGACTGGATTTGCTCGTAACTCTCCGTCTCGATGGCCTTCATCCAGGCCGCGCGCTCGGCCTGGGCGGCGACCAGATCCTGCTGCACGGCCTGGCGCTGGTCGATCCTCAGGATGCCCCTGGTGTACGTTGTGACCATCGGCCAGGTCGGCATCAGGATCCACCAGAGCAGCGCCCACACGTGCGTGACGATGATGAACATCAGCACGCCGCGCGGCACGGGCGTGTCGAGCTCCTTGATGCCGTTCCACTCGTGCCCCGTCGTCTCGCGGCCGCTGACGGGATCGCGTTCCTCTACTGCCATGGCCGGTCGTCCCCATCGAGAATGTTACGTTTAGCGTCGTCGAAACGCTTCCGGTTCGACGGCCAGAACGCGTAGACCACCACGCAGATGCTAAAGGCGATGAAATAAAACAGGCCCCAGCTCTTGGCGAAGCCGACGAGGGTGTCGTGGTCGATGTCCATAAACTGACCTCCTTCGTCCTCATCAATTCGTGGGATTGGGCGCCTGTTGCGGCGCGGCCGTGTTGGAGTAGGCGGCATCGGTCAGGCGCCCGAGCACCTGCAAGTAGGCGACCAGGGCGTCCATCTCGGTGAGCTGCGTGACGACGCCGTCAAAGGCGCTGACCTGCGTCTTCTCGCCATAGCGTTCGGTCACCCCCGCCGCAAATGGGCTGTCGGGGGCCGCTTGCCCGAAGGCGTCGCCGGCGGCATTGGCGATCATGGCGTCCGTGTAGGGCACGCCGAGCGCCTGCTGCGCCCGCAGGTGCCGCCCGAGGTCCTCCGTCTCCAGGGCGGTGCGGGCGAGGAAGCTGTAAGCCGGCATGTTCGACTCCGGCACCACGCTGCGCGGGTTGGTCAGGTGCGCGACGTGCCAGAAGTCGGAGTACTTGCCGCCGATGCGGGCGAGGTCCGGGCCGGTACGCTTCGAGCCCCACAGCATCGGGTGGTCGTACTTGGACTCCACCGCCAGCGAGTAGGGGCCATAGCGCTCGACCTCGTCACGCAGGGTGCGGATCATCTGGCTGTGGCAGGCGTAGCAGCCCTCGCGGACATAGATGTTGCGCCCGGCGAGCTCCAGCGGGGTGTAGAGGCGCAGGTCCGGCGCGTCCTCGACAGTCTCGTGGATGGTGAAGAGCGGCGCGATCTCGACGAGGCCCCCGACGCTGGCGGCGGCGATGATCGCGATGACGAAGCCGATGGCGGTGCGCTCTAACTTGCGGTGAAACAGTTCGGCCATGATGTCACTCCGCCGGGGTGGCCGCGGCGCCGGGGGCGAGCCCCGTGTCCGGCACGTCCGCACGTTGGCCCACGGCAGCGGGCACAGCGCGCACCGTCATCCAGATGTTGAAGGCGGCGACAATCGCGCCGAGCAGGAAGAGAAGGCCGCCGAAGGCGCGCGCGATGTAGTACGGGTACATGGCGACAAGCGAGTCGAGGAAGGAATAGGCAAGCGTGCCCTCCTGCGTGTACGTGCGCCACATCAGGCCCTGGAGGATGCCCGAGTTCCACATCGAGAAAACGTAGATGAGGGTGCCGGCCACGGCGAGCCAGAAGTGGACCTCGACCAGCACCGGCGAATACATGCGCTCCCGCTTCCAGAGCGAGGGCACCAGGGTGTAGATCGACCCAAAAGTGATGAAGGCCACCCAGCCGAGCGCTCCCGCATGAACGTGGCCGACAGTCCAGTCGGTGTAGTGGGAGAGGGCGTTGACCGGTCGGATTGCGAGGAACGAGCCCTCGAAGGTCGACAGCCCGTAGAAGACCACGGCCACGAAGATGAAGCGCAGGGTCGCATCATCCCGGACCTTCTGCCAAGCGCCGTTGAGGGTGAGCAGCGCGTTGCCGGCCGAGGCCCAGGAGGGGACGAGCAGCATCACCGAGAACGTCATGCCGAGGTTCTGCACCCAGTGGGGCAAGGCGGTATAGTGCAGGTGGTGCGAGCCGGCCCACATGTAGAAGAAGGTGATGCCCCAGAAGCTGAGGATCGACAGCCGGTAGGAGAAGATCGGGCGCTGGGCCCGCACCGGCAGGTAGTAATAGAGCATCGCCAGGAAGCCCGCCGTGAGGAAGAAGGCGACGGCGTTGTGGCCATACCACCACTGCACCATGGAATCCTGCACGCCGGCCCAGATGGTGTAGCTCTTGGCCTGCCCGAACGAGACCGGGATAGCCAGGTTGTTGACGATGTGGAGGATGGCCACCACGACGATGAACGCCATGAAGTACCAGTTGGCGACGTAGATGTGCGGCTCCTTGCGCCGGGCGATGGTGCGCAGGAAGAGCACGAAGTAGGTGACCCAGACGACCACCAGCCACAGGTCGGCGTACCATTCCGCCTCCGCGTACTCCTTCGACTGGGTCACGCCCATGAAGTAGCCGGTGACGGCGAGGATGCAGAACAGGTTGAAGCCGAGCAGCACGAACCAGGGGCTGACTTGGCCTGCCAGGCGGGCGCGGGAGGTGCGCTGCACGACGTGGAAGGAGGTGGCGATGAGGGCGTTGCCGCCGAATCCGAAGATCACGCCGGTCGTGTGGGTCGGCCGCAGGCGCCCGAACGTCGACCATGCGGCATCGAAGGCGAGGTCTGGCCACGCCAGTTGCGCGGCCGTCCACACGCCCATGAACATGCCGAAGATCGCCCAGGCCAGCGTCAGGGCGATGCCGGCCTTGGTTGGGTCGTCGTAGTAGTGCGACGGACGGTCCTGGGGCGGCTCGGGCTCGTAGTAGGACCTCATGACCAAGGCGCCGAGGGCACCACCGAAGAGCAGGACGATCACGCCATGCATGCCGAGCGGGTCGTAACCGCCGGCTGCCGCCATAGCGATGCCCACAACGAAGACGCAAACAAGGATGACCAGGGCGTTCTGGCGCTCGCCGGTGGTTAGCTGCTGAACCATGCTGATCCCTCGTTGTGGACGTGAAGCATTCATGCCCTTGGGGTTATCATTACGTTTGCGCGACTGCGGGCGATGTTGCCATGTTCTTAGCCGAATGCCTGAGCTGCCACAATCGGAAGCAATTGGAGCGACGTCAACCTTGCATCGTCCCTCCTCCATAAGGCGGCAATCTTTGATTCCTTTTCGCTATGACACGGGTTGGTGGCTGGGCGCCTCGGTACGAGGCCCTCAATCATTTTGGAACCCCAAGGTGCAGGAACTCGGCCCTGTGAAAACCATGGACCTATACCTGCATCCATCCAACTCAGGTGAATTCCTTAAGTGACTGTCCGGATCAGAGGTTGTCCAAGTCGCCATTGACACCGCACCGAGAAGGCCTCCACCGACAGGCGGATTCGACCTGACGCGGGAGAGGGCAGGGCCGCCCGTCGGGAACCGGGCGTGCGCCGTGTGGAGGGGCATGGCCTTCTTGGCTTGGACCCAGGTTGTCCGGAAGTCTCGGCGGCTGGTCTCAAGGACACAAAGGGTCGCATTCCGGACGGCTCGGCCCGCCTCAGCCTTGATCCAGCGCAAGAACGGGCCATCCGCGACGGCCCTTAAGGACAATACCGGACTGGAGGCGATGACCTCCCTTCGGCATGGTTCTCCCGTAGCGGACCGCACCCTGCGGGCGCCCGAGCGGAACGGAGGCAGGGACCGGCATGCCCGGAATTGCCGAATGCGTCCTTGTGGTGGACGACGACCTTGCCGTGCGCAGGTCCCTGAGGTTCGCCCTCGAGATGGAGGGCCTGACCGTCCGTACTTATGGCAGCGGAGCCGAACTCCTGGCGGACCCGGACCTTGCTTCGTGCGGCTGCCTGGTTATCGACTGCAACATGCCGGGGATGAACGGGATCGAGCTGGTGGAGCGGCTCGAGGAGCGTCAGCAGCACTGTCCGGTCATCCTGATCACGTCCGGGACGACGCACGATCTGGCGGGATGCAGCGTCCATCCCGACATTCTGGATGTGCTCGAGAAGCCACTTGAGGACAATGCGCTCCTGGACCACATCCATGCCGCCTTGGCTGCGGCCCGGACCAGGACATGACCAAGGGCAACCCTCGAACGGACAGCCTACCGTTCAGCGTTCGCGCAAGCCGGTCGAGGCTTTCGGCAGCAGGCGTGAGAACGCGGGTCGGCAAATGAACCAAATGCCCCCGCTCGGCTCGCGACGCATGAGGTGATCTTCCACCGTGGTCACGCCGGGTACGTTCTCGGCCGCGATCCTCAGGGCCCGCCGCTCCTCCTCGCTGCGGACGAAGCCGAAGAGGTGAACGGTGCCCTTCTCCACGACGATGTTCCTTGTCAGCGTGGAGGCCCAAGGCTGCGCCTTGAGCTCTGCGGTGAGGCGCTCCCGGATTGCCCGGTCGTTGGCGTTCACGTCCTTCGATATGTCCGTGGCGGCCAAGGCCTGGAGCAGGTTGCCGCGCGAGACGATGCCGACCAGCCGATCGTCCCGCACCACGGGCACGCGCTTGATCCCGTGCCGCTCCATGAGCCGGGCGATGTCCGCCAGGGACGCGGTTTCCGGCACGGTGATCACCCGGGGTGTCATGACGTCCTTGACGGTCCGGCCATGGGTCTTGACGTAGTCGCGGGCTAAGGCATCCTCGCCGGTGAGAAGCCGCAGCCACCAGGAGCGCCGCTGCTCGCCGATGGCGCCGGCGTGCCCGATCAGGTCGCCCTCACTCACGATGCCGACCACCTTGCCATCCGCCTCCTGCACGGGAACGCCGCTGATGCCGCGCTCGTGCAGGAGGCGCGCGACCTCGGTGATTGGGGTCTCGGGTGAGACGGTGACGACGGTGGTGGTCATGACGTCGGCGGCGGTGAGCATGGGCAACTCCTGGGCCGTGGCGCGTGCGGGATGGCGGACGCGGTTCAGCGGCCGGCGACCCGGATCCCGCCCTCGACGGCTGCGGCCTTCTGGCCGGTGGCATCGAACTGCTTGAGGTAGGCGATCAGGTCCTTGATCTTCTGCTCGTCCTTCAGGCCGGCATAGACCATCTTGGTGCCGGGCACCTTGGCTTTCGGATCCTTGATGTACTCGGCGAACGTCGCCTCGTCCCACGTCAGGCCGGAGTTCTTGTTGGCAGGGGAGTAGTTGTAGCCTTCGACGGAGCCGGAGTGGCGGCCGATGACGCCGTTCAGCTCAGGACCGACGGCGTTCTTCGCATTAGGTCCAATCTGGTGGCAGGCCTTACACACGGCGAACACCTTTTCGCCGGCTGCGGCATCCTGGGCCTGGGCGGCCACCGGGCTGAACGCCAGGGCGATGGGGACGATCAGGGCAAAGCGCATGAAAGACTCCTTGCTGGTTTGTCGGACACTGAATCGATGCGGGAAACCCACGGTCGGCTCCGACAGCCGACCCGGCCCGGGAGTGAGACGGGGATCAGTCGGACTTCTTCTTCGGGTCGGTGACGGTGCCTGTCGAGGTCGGCTGCCCGTTCGGTGACGCGCTCGCGGACTGGAGGATCCTTTGGGCCTCCGAGAGCTGGGACCTCATCTCGCGCATGGCCGAACCCGCCAGCTCGCTGAACTGGCCCTGCTGCCCCAGCTTCTCCAGGTCGCTGATCGCCTGCGGATAGGACTGCACGACCCACTGCGCGACATTGGCGCCGAACTGCGTCGCGTCCGCATCCCGCGCCAAGCTGTCGAAGGTGCCGCGTTCCTTCTCCGGGATCTGCACGTTGCCCAGATCCGGGGCCGCCGCGGCCAGGGCGCGGTTGATCCGGCTGTTCGTGAGCACCATCTGGTCGCCGAGATCGTGCACCGCGCCGCTGGTGTGCCGCTTGGAGGCCAAGTTGCCGTATTGCTGCGCCGTGACCGTATTGCGGGCGAGGCTCTCGACGGTCGGCTTCATGTCGGCCGGCAGGGCAGCGCCCTGGCCGACTTGAGGTGCATGCACGGTGCCGCCATGGCTCTCCGGCCGGCCGCCATCCTTGTGCGGGTCCGCCATCGGATTGCTTGTCGGGTTGGTTTCGGCCCGGGAGGGGGTGGTGGAGCGGGTCTGGTCCTGCTGGGCCCCTGCGGGCAGGGCCAGGAGCAGGGTACAGAGCGCGGTTGCCGTGAGGTGTGCCTTCATCGTCGGATCTCCTGCCGTTGGGGTGGGAGGTCAATGATCTGCGGCGGGTGCTGTTCCTGGCGTACGGGCKGTTGTGGGTCTATGCATGGAGAAGGATCCTTTCGCCCGCTGCCGTGACGAGCCGCGCCTGGCCCGTTCCGAGCCGATGCAGCACCGCTTCGATCCCGTCAGGCGGCATCAGGCTGAAGGCGGTCGACAGGGCGTCGGCGGACGTCGCGGTTGGCAGGACGACCGTCACGCTCCGGTACCGATGCGCCGAACCGCCGGTGCGCGGGTCGAACAGGTGGTTRAAGCGGCCTCCGGGATCGAAGCGGAACCCGTAACCGCCGGAGGTGGCGACGGCTTGGTCGACGGCGTTGACGGTTTCGAGAACGCTCTCGGGGTTGTCCGGATCGGCGATGCCAACGTGCCAGGGCTCGCCCGATGGGCGCGACCCCACCGCCCGCGGCTCGCCCATGTCCACGAGGCTGCTCGCGATGCCGCCCGCGCGCAGGATGTCCACCACGCGGTCGGTGGCGTAGCCTTGGGCGATGCCGTTCAGCGTCAGGCCCATGCCGCGTCGGGACAGGGCGATCCGGTTTGCGTCGAATCTCACGGAATCGTAGCCGACGCGCTCCATGGCTTCACGAAGGGCAGTTTCGGGCGGCCCGTGCGGGTCTGCACCCGGCTGCGAGAAGTGATCGCCGTAAAGGGTCCACAACGCCTGCACGGTCGGGTCGAAGGCCCCGCCTGTCAGCTCCCAGCAGCGGCGGCATTCGGCCAGGAGCCGGACCAGATCGGCCGGCGGAGCAACCAGGATGCCATGGCGGTTCAGCGCCACGAGTGCGGAATCCTCCCGGTAAAGGCTGAACACGGCCTCGAGGCGACGCACCTCTTCCAGCGAGCGCTCGACGAGCCGTTCGGCTACGGCGCGGTCCGGGTGATGGATCTGGATCGTAGCCGCAGCGCCCATGGCCTGACCCTGCCACGTCACCAGGGAGGCCTCGGCCCTGGCCGCTTGTCCGAGCGGGAGAAGGCCCAGGCCCGCCGCTGCCGCCGTGATCCCAATGAAACGCCTGCGGGAGGGGAGGGGCATGGCGGACTCCTAGTGGACGTGGCCGGTCTGCGGAGCGGCGGGTGCGGCATGGCCGACGTGATCGCCATGGCCTCCTTGTGCCTCATCACTTCCAGGCTCTTGCTCCACCGAACCTGTCAGCTCAGCCGTACCACCCAGAACGTAATCGTTCGGCACCTCCGAGAACGACACGACGCGCCCGCCGTTCTCAGCCACGAACTTGTCGGCAGCAGCCTTGTCGGAGAACGGCACCGCCTCCTCGCCGCCCATGCCGCCCTGCCTGCGGCTGCCAATCACAAACGAGGCTTGCCTCGCGTCGACCCAGTTCGTTGCTCCCGGCTCGTCCCAGTTCGGCGCCTTGGCCATGTCGGACACGTAGATCGCCCGGATGTCCTTGGGCTCCTCGGGCAGCAGGGTGAACGAGATCGCGTCGCGCGCTGACGAGAACCAGACTGCCTCCTTCTGGCTCGCGAGGATGATCTGCCCCTTGGGGCCGGGATGCTCCATCACGTTCATGCCGCAGTAGCGGCCGATGGCCAAGTCCGTCATCTCCTGCGGAGGCGGTACCGCGGCCGTCTTCTGCTCGTTGCACCCGGACAGGATGAGCGCACCCGCGAAGGCGGCAAGGAGGGCAATCTGTCTCATAGTTCTCTCCTGGAGAAGGCGAGCGCCGCGAGGCCGAGGGGTAGGAGGGCCCAGGCGGCCAGCGTGGCGAGAAGGACGGAGGGGCTCAAGGTGGCGGTTTGCGCCACCCCAGCCATGCCCGAGAAGGCGCCCACGCCCGCTGATCCCGTCAGGTTGAACAGGCGATAGGCGTCGGCTGGGTTGAGCAGCAGCAGGGCGTTGAGGAGACCTCCGGAGAGCGTCTGTCCTTGGTCGACGACGAGCAGGCCGAGCAGCGCCATGTCGTAGATCAGCACGAACACCAACCAGATGCCGATGGCGATGCCGGCGGCGGTGCCGCGCTCGCGGACCAGCGCACTGACCAGGTAGCCGATCGCGATGAAGGCGGCGCCGAGCAAGATCGAGGACCCGATCATCGCGGCGAACGCCGTCCAACTCTCCGCGTCGATGGTCTCGCCCATGACGGCCAGTGCCCCGGCGGCAGCGCCATAGCCGAGCAGCGTCGCAAAGGCGAGGATCGACAGGTGGCCGACGAACTTGCCGAGCAGCACCTGCCAGCGCCCGACCGGGTAGCTGAGCAGCAGCAACATGGTGCCGCGCTCCATCTCGCCGACGATGGCATCGTGCGAGATCAGCAGCGCGATTAGGGGCAGCAGGAAGATGGTGAGGCTGGAGAGGCTCACAATCACCACGTCGAGTGCACGCACGCCGACAGTGCCCGTCGGCGCACTACCGAGGAAGGTGAGTGACAGCGCAAGACCCGCCAGCAGCAAAGTTGTTGCGAGAACCCAGCGGTTGCGCAGGCCTTCCTGGATCTCCTTGCGCGCGACGATCAGGATGTTTCTCATCGCGAAGCCTCCTGCGACAGAAGGAAATGGGCATAGAGCTCGTCAAGGGTCGGCGGGATCACGTCGAGATCCTCAACCGGGGCGCCCTCGTCAGTGGCGCGCCGCAGCACCTCGATCTTGCGTTCGGGCGAGGCGTCGATTTCCACCATGTGGCCGTTGACGCGACGCCAGCCGTCAAGCGGCCCGAGCCAGTTCGGCACGTTGGCGAGCCCCGCGTCCGTGACCTTGAGGCGTATGCGGGTCGGCAGGCGAGCGATGCGCCGCAGCTCGTCAAGCGTGCCATCCGCAACCTTGATGCCGCGGTTCATGATGATCACCCGCCCGGCACGCTCCTCCAGCTCGGTCAGGGCATGCGAGGATAGGAGCACCATCGCACCGCGCCCGCGCAACTCCTCGACGATCTCGTAGAAGCTGTGGCGCAGAGCCGGGTCGAGGCCGGTAGTCGGCTCGTCGAGCAGGAGCACACGAGGCTCGCCCAGCAGCGCCTGGGCGAGGCCAAGGCGCTGGCGCATGCCCTTGGAGTACGTGCCGACGCGACGGTTGGCGGCATGGGTGAGGCCGACGCGGTCGAGAAGCGGCGCAACGGTCTTGGCGGGCTCGCGCTTGAGACGGGCGTAGAACGCGAGCGTTTCCTGTCCTGTCAGGGCTGCATTGAACGAGACGTTCTCGGGCAGGTAGCCGAGCCTGCGACGGCCTTCGAACTGCCCTGCGGCCGGATCGTCGCCCAACACGCTGATGCTGCCGCTCGTCGGCCGGATCAGCCCCAACATGAGCTTCATCAGGGTGGTCTTCCCGGCGCCGTTGTGGCCGACGAGCGCCACCGTCTCGCCTTCGGGAAGACCAAACGAGACGTCGCGTACCGCCTCGACCTTGCCGAAGCGCTTGACGACGTTACGGATCTCGACGGTCCCGGTCATGGCCGGCCTCCTTCCGCAACTGTCTTGGGCCGCGCGGGTGGCGCCATGAGGGGATGACTGTCGACCACGCCGCCGGGCAGCAGGGCCGGGAACTGTGCCTGCGCCCAGCGGATCACCTGCACGGCGGGGCTGTTCATCAGCACCTTGGCCTGCGGCGCAGTCCAGAGCACCTTGTCGACGAGGTCGTTCGGGCGGTAGGCGCTGTCGCCCAGCCCGTCGCCATTGAGGTCGAAGGCCGGGTTGTCGCTCCAGTAGTTGCCGCGGCCGTCCTTGGACCAGTCGAGGTAGCGCGTGCTGACGTACTTCACCTGGTTACGGTTCCGGATGAAGGCATTGCCGACCATCTCGTTGCGCTCGGATCCGGCGGTGAAGTGGATGCCGATCTCGCAGCCCTCGAACCAGTTGTCCCGGAACTTGTTCTGGTTGGCATTGTAGATGAACACGCATTTCGTCGGACCCGGCCGCGCGCCGGCGACCTGATCGGCGGCGATATCATCCTGTCCCGGCACGGCGTGCTCCTTGTCAACCTTGCCGCGCGTTCCTGCCGTCGTCCAGCGCTCGGCCGGCTGAAGACGGCCGAGGACGCTGTTGCCCGTGATCTCGGAGCCGTTGGCGTAGTTGAACAGGAAACCGTGGTCGCGGTCGCCGTCCGACACGTTGCCGCTGATCTTCAGCCGGCTGGAGAACATCAGCGCGAATCCGACCGCGTTGTTGACTGACACGTTGTCCGTGATCTCGCTGTCGTTGGTGTACATGTAGTGAACCGCAAAGCGCAGGTCGCGGAAGCGGTTGCCCGAGAACACATTGCGCTTGCTGGTGATCACGAAGATCCCGTCGCGCCCGTACTGGACGCTGTTGTCGAGCACCTTGGCGCCGGGAGCGTTCCAGACCGAGATGCCGTTGCCGGCCTCGTTCAGGCGACCTTCCTGGATCCCGATGATCGTGTTTCCCTGCGCGACGGCATCCTCGGATCCGTGCAGGTAGACGCCGTAAAGATTCCCCTCGATCCGATTGCCGTCGACGATGGCGCCGGCCGCCGTTTTCTCGACGAAGACGCCGGAGTCCATCTTTTCGAGATCCCGGCCCGAACCGCGGATCGTCAGCCCGCGCACGACGGCTCCCGGAGCGGACACGGTGACGACGCTCCCCTTGCCGGACCCGTTGAGAATCGCGCCCGGCTCGCCCTCCAGCGTCACCTTGCGCGTCACATGGATGGGGCCGCGATGCTCTCCACGCTTGAGGACGATCACGTCGCCCTCGGCGGCCACGTCGATGACCTCCTGAAGCGCATCGCCTGTGGAGACGGCGATCCGCTCCGCCCACGCGGGCAGGGCGAGGCCGGCGGCGAAAGCCGCCAGCCCCAGGCGCACAATGGTGCGAATGCTTGTCATGTCGTCAGGTCGCCCGCGGTTCGACGAACATCCGGCCCTTCATCTCCATGTGCATGGCATGGCAGAACCAGGAACAGAAGTACCAGTACACGCCGGGCCGGTCCGCCGTGAACGTGACCGAGGCCGTCGCCTGCGGCGCCACCTCCATGTTGATGCCGTAGTTGACGAGGCCGAAGCCGTGCGTCAGGTCCTCGACGTCGTCGATGTTGGTGACGAACACCGTCACCTGGTCGCCCTGCTTGACCTGGAAGCTCTCCAGCCCGTAGGCCGGCGCGGCCGAGGTCATGTAGACCCGCACCTTGTTGCCGTCACGGACCACCTTGGAATCCGCCATGAGATCCACGCCGTCCGCCTTGGCCTGCTGCACCGCGTCGGCGAAGAACGGGTCGTCGCGCTTCCAGGTGTGCACCGGGTTGATCTTGGAGCGGTGCACGATGGTGGCATCATGCGGCTCGGCAAAGCTCGGGCTGTCGTGCACGAGCACCATCCGGTCGCCCGAGATGTCAATGAGCTGGTCGTTCTCGGGCTTGAGCGGTCCTACGTTGAGGTAGCGGTCCTTCGAGAACTTGTTCAGCGAGATCAGCCATTTGCCATCCGCCTCTTTGGTCTGGCCCATGGAGGTGTGGTTGTGGCCGGGCTGGTAGTGCACGTCGAGCTTCTGGAGGACCGGGTTGACCTTCTCGCCTGCAAACGCGCGCTTGGCGAGGTCGATGTTCCACTTGCACACCTGGCTGTCGAGGAACAGCGTCGTGTAGGCGTTGCCCTTGCCATCGTAGGCGGTGTGCAACGGCCCGAGGCCCAGCTCCGGCTCCGCAACCACCGTGTCGCGCGGCTGGATCTTATCCTCGAACAGATCGTCGAACTTGCGCACATCGAAGACGGTGACGGTCGGCGACAGCTTGCCGTTCGCCACGACGTGGATGCCGTCCGGCGCCGTGTTGATGCCATGCGGGCTGTTGGCCACCGGGACGTAGCGGGTGTAGGGCGAGCCCTTGCGGCCGTCGAGGACGGGCACGCCGCCGATCATCTCGGCCTTGCCAGCCTTCACCGCCTCCTCGATGCGCTTGAGGTTGAAGATGACGACCCAGTCCTGCTCCTTGGCCATCATCTCGGCCAGCGTCACGCCTTCCTCCGAGTTGTAGCAGGTGGCGAAGGAGTACTTGCCCTGGTAGTCGGCGTCGGTGTTGTCGAGGTTGCCGTCGACCCTGATCTGCCAGGCGACCTTCATGGTGTCGCCGTCAACCGCGGTGTAGATCGAGGAGTACTGCTTCGGATCGTCCAGGATCTTGCCGTCGTTCGGGATCGGCACTCGGTCCTCGCCGTTGCAGAACACGTAGCCTGTGCGCGGGTACTTCTGCACGCGCAGCCCGTGCACCGTGTGCTGGTTGGGGAGCTGGAGGATCTTGTCACACTTCATCACGTCGAGGCGGATGCGCGCGACGCGGGTGTTGAGCTTGTCGTTCACGAACAGGTAGCGCCCGTCGTAGGTGCCTTCGGTGAAGGACAGATGCGGGTGATGCAGGTCGCCGGCGGTGTAGACCCCGCCCTTGTCCTTCAGGTACTCGACGCTCTGGGGAGTCAGGCCCTCGGTAAGGATCTTGCGGCTCTGGTCGGTCTGGCCCCAGCCGGTCGCGCTGTCGCGGTTGAACACCGGAATGCGCATCAGCTCGCGCATCGAGGGCAGGCCGACGATGCGGACCTCACCCGTCTGGCCGCTGGAGAAGAACACGTAGTACTCGTCGAGCTCGCCCGGCTTGACTTCGTACTTGTTGGCGCTGGCGGCAGGCCGGGCGGCCGGAGCCGTCTGCGCCTCGGCCGGCGTGATCACTCCCGCGTCCTTCAGGGAGACACCCCCGGCGACCCCTGTCGCGCCGGCCGCCGCCACTGCGGCGGTCGTCCCGAGCAACTGGCGTCTGCTGAGGCCGTTCTTGTTGTCGTCCTGTGACATCTGTGTCTCCTTCTTGGTCATGAGGCGGAGGTCGGGAAATCGGCCGTGGTCGGTTCGTCCGTGGGTGCTCCGACGGCCTTTCCCTTGTGGGTGATGATGGGTTTAGCGGGTCCGCTGCCGCCGTCCTTGTTCTGGCGCATGGACGGCGACGAAAGGGCCTCGCGCTTCTCGCGCTTGAGCCGGACCTGGATCATGTGCGGGCAGCGGTGATCGTCGTGGTACAGCTCCTGGCAATGCATGCAGTAGATGCACTCGTTGACGTTGATCTGCCCCTCGGGATGGATCGACTGGACCGGGCACTCCTTGGCGCAGCGCTGGCAGGGCGAGCCGCATTCGGGCCAGCGCTTGAGCCACTCGAAGGTGCGGATCCGGCCCGGGATCGCCAGGGCGGCGCCCAAGGGGCAGAGGTAGCGGCAGAAGAAGCGCTCGATGAACAGCCCGACCGAGAGCAGGGCCAGCGCATAGATCACGAAGGGCCAGTCACGGACGAACTTCAGGATGATCGAGGTCTTGAACGGCTCGACCTCGGCAAAGACCTCGGCGAGCGCGACGTTGTACAGCGAGAGGCCGAACAGGCCGAGGAAGATCACGTACTTGATCGGCCACAGGCGCTCGTGCAGGCCCCAGGGCACCGTGATCTGTGGCACCTTCAGCCATTGCGCGATGTTATTGGTCAGCTCCTGGAGTGCACCGAACGGGCAGAGCCAGCCACAGAAGGGGCCGCGGCCCCAGAACAGCAGCCCCGCCGCGACCGCCGCCCACAGGATGAAGATCAGCGGGGCCGCCAGGAAAAATTCCCAGTTGAAGTCCGTGATGAGCGAGTTAGTGAAGGTCAGGACGTTCACGACCGAGAGCTGCGCGTTGGCGTACCAGCCGAGCCAGACGAGGGTAAAGGTCAGGTATGCCCGTCGTACCCAGACATAGACCTTCGGGCGCTTCACCAGGGCATCCTGGAAGAAGAAGATGGCGGTGAGCACCAGCAGCGCGAAGGCGGCGATGCCGATGGAGACGGTGTTGGTCTTCCAGATCTTGAGCCAGAGCGGCTCCTCGATCTCCCCGGCCGCGAGCGCGTCGGCATCGTTCAGGGACGGTTCGGCAGAAGCGGGAGCAGGAGACGGCGTAGCAAGCTGACCTTGCGCTTGAGCCTGCTGCTGTGGCTGGACCGGGGCTGGTGCGGGTGTAGGTACTGGGGTGGGAGGTTGCTCGATCCGGAGATATTGGTCCGGCAGCGCGTATTCGAGGTTGTAGGTCAGGAAGGCCTTGTCACGCGCGCCGACGTTGCGCTGCACGAGGAGTTGCATCTGCCAAGGCTCGGTGAGGTCGAGCTTGAAGTCCTCGGGCACCACGAACAGGGCGATCTCGCGCAGGGCCGGCGCGCCCGCGGCGGCGAGATCGCCGAGGCGGGTGTGGTTGCGGTCGCGGAAGCGCGTGCTCTGGCCGTCCTGGAGCAGCTCGATGCGGTCGAAGATGCCACCGCGGACATAGCCGGATCCCTTGAACGAGTACGCGCCGTCGCCGGCCACCACGATGGCCTGCTGGTCGGGCTTGAGCCGTGCCTTGAGCTGGTCGTAGGCGGCATCCCCGAGCAGGCTGCGCCCGATGGTGGGCACGCTGACGGGGGCGACGTACATGTCGATGAACGTGTCGTTCGGGTCACCCGTTTCGGCGTTGTTGGCCGCCGCCTGGTTGCCGGCCTGGAGGTAGGCCTCGTTGACCTCGCCGACGGTCAGCGACAGGCGCCGGACCGAGCCGTCGCCGAGGAGGGTCTGCCAGTCGCGGACCTCGCTCTTCGAAAGGTCGACGGTCCTCGTGGCGGCCGGTGCAGGCACGGCAGCCCCGGCGGCTTGCGCGCCGCCCGTCCCGAGGCGGCCACTGCGGATGAGCCGGACGGCGGACCGCACGACGCTGTCACCCATCACGAGCACCGTCACGGTCGCGCCGCTGACGATGTCGACCTGGGGCGGGCGCTCGGCGCCGGCGGAGACCGGCCTCATGTCCTTGCCGATGAGCTTGTTCATGGCATCGACGATGCGGCGCTCGGGGATGCCGATGAGGACGATGGGTTCCTTGTGGTCGACGAGCTTGATCCCGGTGATCACACCGTTCGGATCGATGCCGACCAGCAGATGGATGGGCTTGCCGGAATATCCGGTGGCACCCGTGACGTCGGAATTCAGGTAGACGTAGCCGAGCAGTTGGTCGCCCTGGTGGACAGGGACGAGCGGCGGATCGCCCTGCGGTGCGCCGAACCTGTCGGCCCCGGGGAAGAAATCGGCCGGCTGTGCCTTCGGGAGGAATTCCTGCACGCGCCCTGCTGCCATGCCGGGAGACACCCAGAGGAGAACCATCATGGCCCCGAGCAGGGCCGCAATCCAAGGAAGCGTTAAACGAGTATTCGCAAGATGTCGGGTGGGACCGGGCGAATAGGTTTTTGCCAACAGGGGACCGTCCAGAGTTGCGTTTGTGCTTCTGAACAGAAAAACGCTAACGGCTTTCAGATCGGATTGGTTCCGATGGAAGGTCGCGATCTTTCCGGGGCTGTTGAAATCGATCTCGCGAGGCCCAGAACGATCATGCTATTGGCTTTTCGGGCGTGCATTGATTTGCGTCAAACTGGCCGAAGCGAGGATGCCCTGTCAACCCTTGACGCCGACTTCCTGCGTCGTGCGGAGAGTGCCGATGTCCCTTCTGAAATCCGAACCCGTCGGCTCCGTCCAGTCCCTGGAGGAGCTGTTCGCGATCGCTGCGGCGATGGAGCAGGAGGCCGCGACCCGCTATGCCGAGATCGCCGCGCGGATGCGGCAGGAGGGTGATCCCGCGCTGGCGGAGGTGTTCGAGCGCCTGTCGGCCGACGAGCAGGGTCACCTCGACAGCGTCGTGCACTGGTCGGAGCGAACGAAGGGTCAGGCGCCCGATCCCGCCCGGATCCGTTGGGTGGCTCCCGAGACCTTCGACGACGAAGGCGTCGCCACGGCTCACCCCCGGCTCCTGAGCGCCTACCGGGCGCTCTCCATGGCGGTGCGCAACGAGGAGCGCGCCTTCGCCTTCTGGAGCTACGTCGCCGCCCATGCGGAGACCCCTGAGATCCGGCAGGCGGCGGAGGCCATGGCGCACGAGGAGCTGGGGCACGTGGCGACCCTCCGGCGGGAGCGCAGGCAGGCTTTCCACGCCGGGCGCAAGGCGACGGACCGGGACCCGGAGAACCGGGGGGATTTAGTTGAAGAGGCTGYCCTCGAGCGCCGTCTCGCCGACCTTCTCGAAGCTGTCGTCGCAAAGGCGCCGTCGCCGGAGCTCGCGCCCCTCAGGCAACTGGCCGGGGAGGCGCGGCGGCACGCGGAGGAACTGGACGGGTCCCCCCTTGCCCTGGGCGGAGCCGTGTCTGCGGACGCGGTCACGGACGATCCGGTGGCCTTGGCCGAGCTTCTCACCGAGCGCTACCTCGAGGCGGGTGACACCCTGCAAGACGAGGAGTCACTGCACCGGGTACAGGCCTTGGCTGGCAGGGCCATCGCCCGCCTCGCTTGGCTGAGGAACGACCTTCCGGAGCTGCAACGCGGCTAGCTGCGGGACCCGCCGGGACTTACGGTACGACCGTGATGCTCCCTTCGAGGCTGGCCTTCTCGAAGTCGTCGACGAGGATGTCGACCTTGACCTGCCAGGCGCCGGCCTGCGGCAGGACAAGGCCGTCGACCAGCCATCCCTGCCGGCCGTCCTGCCGTGCCGGACGGGCGATAGCCTCGATCCCGGCATCCGGCCTGGCCAGGACCAAGGTCACCTCCTTCGGGCTGATCGGCTCGGCGCGACCGGAGGCAACGACGATCCGCGCCCGCGTGGCTCCGGCCCGTCCGGGCGAGAGGGTGACCTGCGCCATGATCCGCGGCGAATGCAGGTGGACGCTCGCGGACGCCGCAGCCTCGATGCCCGTTGCCCGCGCCCGCGGCGGCGGGGTGAACCGCCAAAGCCCCACCAAGCCCAGGATGGCGACGGACAGGACGATCTCGGCAGCGACCGACCGGACCAGCCACGCGCCGCCGGAGCCTCCTGGCATCGCCAGCGCAGGCGTCAGCCGGATGCGGTTCAGCGCCGCCAGACCGAGCAGGGAGATGACGAGGAGGGTCTTAGCTATCAGGACCTGTCCGTACTCCGTTCCCGTCAGGTTCGCGGGAGCCTCGACCTGGATTACCGCCAGCAGGACACCTGCCAGCGTCAGCACCGCGACAGCGGCGAGTGCACCCGTCGAGAACCGACGGACAACCGGAAGCGCCGATGCCGGATCCTGCCGGACGGCGAAAGCGAGGGGGACCAGCGCCCCGACCCAGTAGGCGACCGCCACCGCGTGGAGGAACACGGCCGGGCGCGTGAGCCATTGCGGGGCGGCGGCGCTGGCATGACCGCTCCAGGCCAGCGACAGCCCGACCCCGGTCATGGCGGCAAGACTGCACGCCCGCCGCTGTCCCGTCGATCCGTGCAGGCCAATTGCCGCGAGGAGGAGGGCGGTGGCCCCGATCGCGGCCGTGGGTCCGAACGAGGTCCGCCATCCGGCGGCCCACGCTGCGGCGGTACCGAGGGACGCGGGCGTCTCCCCGAGGGCGTCGATGCCCTGGAGGCCCAGGGACATCGCGGCCGCCGGGATGCCGAGGACGACAAAGCCGATCAGGACGCGCCTAATCCGGCCTGCCTTGAGGCCGGGCGCGAGCCAGGCCTGGAAGAATGCGCCTCCCGCGCCCGCGAACAGCCCCAAGTACAACGCAACACGCGCCAGCCAGAGACCGCGGCGGACGGCGTCGTCTCCCTCAAGGGCGGGCTTGGTCCCGGGTTCCGTTGCAGCGCCGACCGAGAACACGATCGATCCGCCGATCGGGTGGCCGTCGCCCGACGTCACGCGGTAGCTCAGGACATGGCTCCCCCGGGGAAGATCGCCGGGGATGGCCACTTCCAGCACCTCGTTGCGCGCGGCAACGTCAAGGCCGCGATGCACATGTCCGCGGGCATCGGTCAGGCTGACGACGAGGGGCGAGACGGGCTCGTTGAAGTGCAGGCGGACGGCGGCCGGGGCCTCCTCCACGACAGCCCCGTCCGCGGGATGGGATTCGACCAGCGCCGCGTGGGCGAGGGCGGCATTGCTGCCCCACAGCCCGGCGAGCGCCAGCCAGAGCATGATGAGTATGGCCCGGAGCATGGCATTGCGGGGAGCCGGCACGCGGCTCCCCGCTCCCTCGTCAGTGGGTGGCCTTGGCCGACAGGAGCTTCAGCCCTGGGGCCGGGTACTGGTAGTCGTCGGCGCTCTTGCCCTCGGCCGGGATCTCGATCCAGCGGTCCGCCTTGCCGCCACCGCACTCCTGGACGACAGGGAAATACAGCATGGCGTCCGGCTTGAGGCTGTCCGTCAGGTAGGCGCGGAAGACGAACTCGTCGTAATGCTCGTCGAGTAGCTTGCCCGTCCAGACGATCTCCCGCACGCCCTCTGACATCGCGGTATCGTAGTAATCGTAGGTCTTGCCGTAGGGGGCCTTGACGGTCTCCAGCTCCCAGCCTGGCTTGGGCATGGGCTTGACGCTGACGACGCCATCCGGGATGCGCACGCGCAGCTTCAGGGTTGGCGCCCCTTCGCAGCCATGGCCGACGCGCAGCACCGCCTTGTAGGTTGAGCCGATCGGCGCCTGCTGCGTTTCGAGGGTGGTATGTGCGTGAGCCGTGCAGGCAAGCGCGATGAATGCGAAGGCAGTGAGCGCCCCGCGGAGACGGATCGTGATCATGGATTCATCCTGTCGTCTGGTATTGTTTGCGTGTGGCGTTTAGATCGCCGCAGGTGGCGCACGGGCGCCGACAGGATAGAACGTGAGGGATCGCGCCGCCCTGGACGGGGTCCGGACCTCGAAGTTCGGGGCGGATGGGATGGCGTACGGCGGGATCGGGAGACCGGCCGCAGGCGCCGCCGGCATGCCGTTGACATAGCTCAGGATGCAGCACGGCTTCGCATGGCCGGCTGTCGTCCCGTGCCTGTCCCGATGCGATCCGTCCGCGTCGCGGGAATGATGCACGTGCCGCGCAGGGTCGGCCCGTTCGAACGACGGAAGCGACGGCGGTTGCGTCGCGAGGGCCATCAGGCCGACGTGCAGGACAAGGGACAGGGCAGCGACCAGCGCTGTTGCCCGCCTGCTCCAGGTCCTCATGTTCCGCCGATGGCCCATCGCCCTGCAACTAGGTTCCTATGCCGCGGGATCAACGGTCGGCATCGCTTCCCGTCGATGGCCGGAAGGCTCCCCCTCGGGCCGGCGGGCGACGACCAGGGTGCCGGCAAACGTCAGGAGGGCGATGACCGTGAGGATGCCACTTGCCATCCGTCCGGCCTCCCCGCCTGCGATCCCGGCGCCGGCCCGCAAGACCACCGAAGCATGCAGAAGGAGCAGCGGTGCGTAGAGCCACCCTGAATGGCGCAGGCGAACCCGCGCGACCGCCGGCAGGATGATGAGCGCATGCCCGAACACCATCGAGAGCACGAACCCGATCAGCACGGCATGCAGCGCGACGTCGTATCCGAGGCTGCTTTCACCGGGAGGGAACCCGATCAGGGAAACGCCCGCGAATCCAAGCCACGCGTAACCCGCGAGCATGCAGGCCGCCATGAAGCGGGGCTGCCCGGTCCTGCGGACGTTCCGGAGGGCAATGTCGTGCCGCAGCAGCCACAAGGTGGTGACGAGGAGGGCGATGCCGAACAGAATCGCGCCGTTCCCGGTCATGAGGCCGTTCCGGGCGCCGGCGACGAGCAGGCCGATGGCGAACAGGAAGAGAGCCTCGCTGCCGCGGCGCTGCGGCATGAGGCGGCTGAGTTCCAGGCGCTCGCCCGCAATGGTGAGGATCAGGAAGGCGAGCCACCAGCCCACGAGGTCGGGCATGGGCTGGCCCGTCAGCCAGAGGATGTTCCCGCCGAGCCAAGCGAGCGCACCGAACAGGAGCGCCCCGGTGAATACGGCGGGCTGCTGGATCGTGATCAGCAGGGATCCGCCCGCGAGCACCGCCGCCGCGATCGCGTAGGCCCCTGCGCCCACGGCCTCGGGCGCCCCGGCCAGCAGGGCCAGCGTCCCGAGACCGGAGAACGCGGGAGCGGCGTAGCTCCACCTGCGATCCAGCGCGACGGCGCGCTCGAGGCCGATCAGCGTTCCGAACAGCCCCGAGATCATCAACGGTCCATGCAAGGCGGCGAGGGACGAGCCGTGCGGCAACGGCCAGCCCAGCCGTGCCAATGCGCCCCACAGGCCCGCCAGCAGGGCAAGGATGCCCAAGGCGAGGAGCGCGGCTCTTACCCCCATCCAGGAACCCTTGTGTAAAGAGACGAGCAAGGGAGCGGCTGTCCCGGCGGTGGCCGAGGTGTTCATCAGACCGTCTCCTGAGGGGGATGACCCAGAAGCTCGAGACTCCGGCCCGTGATGCGGTCCGGGGTCCAGGGCGGGCTCCACACCAGGCCGACGGCGACCTTCGGCACGTCCTGGAACCGACGCGACAGGCGCTCGCGCGCGTCCTCCACGATCATCCCGCCGAGCGGGCAGGCCCGGGTCGTCAGGGTGAGCGCGACCTCGATGCCGTCATCGCTCCGTGTTGCCTGGTAGACGAGGCCGAGGTCGACCACGCTGAGGCCGACCTCGGGATCCATCACCTCCAGAAGGCAGTCGAGGACTTCGGGATCGAGCGGCTGGGTCTTGGTCGAATGTCCGGTCATGGCTTTCCTTCCTTCGCTGGACCTGACCTTCGCCCATCGGACCATGCCGCTCCTTGCCCTGGCGCAAACACCGCGGCGAAATCCAGGGTCGCGTGGAGGCATCGTTGCGCCGGGACAAGGACCGATGCGGGGAGGCGGCTTAGACCTGATGTCCGATCGTTGCCGCCGGAGGCTCACATGACCATCGAAACCACCCACCTCGTCGACGACGTCATGCGGCGATGGCCCGCGACCATCCGCGTGTTCCTGAACCATGGGATGCGGTGCGTCGGGTGTCCCATCGCCTGCTTCCACACGGTCGACGACGCCTGCCGCGAGCACGAGCTCGATCGCGCGGCCTTCCTGGCCGATCTCAGGGCGACGACCGCCTTCGAGGGCCTCGCAGGTCCGGCGCGGCCGTGATGGAACCCGTCATGGCGGTTCGGCGGTCGCCGCTCCGTCAGTCAGGCAAGCCTTCGGCGAGCAGGAACAGCTTGTGCGGCTCGCGGATCACGATCCGCTGACGGCCGCCCTCGACGAGGCCCTGGCTCTCCCAGGCGCTCAGGACACGGCTGACGGTGGGCATCGTGGCGCCGGTCATCTCGGCAATGTCCTGGCGCGTGATCGGGAAATCGATCTCCACCCCGGCCTCGACCTTGCGTCCGGACTGCCGCACCAGCCGGAGTACGGCATGGGCGATGCGGCGCTCGACCTGCTCGGTCGACATCTCGACCACGCGGGTATGGGCGTCCTGGAGCCGGCTGCCGACGGTCTGGAGCGTGTTGACCGCCAGTGCCGGATGGCTCGCCACGAGGCGGGGCCATGCGGCGGAGGGCCAGACTAGGGCGATGCTGTCCACCACCGCCGTTGCCGTGGCCGGATAGGTCGTGCGGCCGATGGCCATGGCGACGCCGAACACCTCGCCGGGCGAGACGAACCGGACAACCACCTGCTGCCCGTCGGGCGTGAGCTTGAACACCCTGAGATGGCCGTGCAGCAGGATGAAGAAGGAGTGCGCCTCCCCGTCCTGCTGGAACACGTTCGTTCCCTTCGGGTAGCGCACCGACTGCGCCTCCTGGAGCATCCGGTCGACCTGCTCCGGCGCGAGGCCGGCGAACATCGGGAGGTCTGCCACGAGGGATCGGTCGACGCTGGCCATTCACTGCCTTCCACTGAAACAGTCCGCATCGGGACAACGGATGAGCGCCATGTTCCGTTCGAACGAACCGGACCGCCTGCCGACGGTTCGGCAGGACGCCCTCGACCCGCCTGTTTGCCGTGGCGCAATCAAGTACCCTGTCTCTCGTTGAGCTCCAGGCAAATTCGCCAACTCCTTGCGCCAGCGCAAGTACGGGCACCCCACGGAGGCGTACCACCATCCCAAGAGCTTCGGACAGAGGCTCACGGTTTCGCAGTGCAACAGGAGACAATCATGCAGAAGGTCATCGTACTCGGCGCCATCGTGGCAGCCCTCGGCTTCGCAGGTGCGGCCAGTGCCGCCGAGGTCGAGGTGAAGATGCTCAACAAGGGTGCCGAGGGCATCATGGTGTTCGAGCCGGCGCTGGTAAAGATCAACCCGGGCGACACCGTGAAGTTCGTCGCCGCGGACAAGGGCCACAACGTCGAGGTCATCGACGGCATGCTGCCTGACGGCGGGCAGAAGTTCGTCGGCAAGCCCAACGAGGAGATCTCGGTGACCTTCGACAAGGCCGGCGTGTACGGCTACAAGTGCAAGCCGCACTACGGCATGGGCATGGTCGGCATGGTCGTCGTCGGCGATGCCACCAACGTGGATCAGGCCAAGGCCGCCGCACATCCCGGCAAGGCCAAGCAGGCCTTCGCCACCCTGTTCGACAAGCTCGCGGCAACCCAGACCGCAGCCAAGTAATGCCCTGACTGCCGTTCCTGCGCCGCCGCGACGATTCTGCCGCGGCGGTGCCGATGTCCTCGCGGCACCGTGGCCTCGATCCGTGCCGCCGTCGCTTGCGAGAGCCTGAACAAGGAGACCGATGATGGCTCCCATTCCCCGCCTGCGGGACTACCAGGGCCCCGCGCTCCTCTCGTACGGCTTCCGGCCGTTCTTCCTCTTCGGCTCTCTCTATGCCGGCCTCGCGATCCTGGCCTGGCTGCCGATGTTCTACGGCGAGCTGGAGCTGTCGACCGCCTTCGCGCCGCGCGACTGGCATATCCACGAGATGCTCTACGGCTATCTCCCCGCCGTGATCACCGGGTTCCTTTTGACGGCAGTCCCCAACTGGACCGGGCGCATGCCGCTCCAAGGCCGGCCACTGCTTGTCCTAGTCTTGGCTTGGGCTGCGGGCCGCATTGCCGTGACCACTTCGGCTTGGATCGGTTGGGAGGCTGCGGCGGTCATCGACAATGCGTTCCTGATTCTCGTCGCGGCCGCCATGGGGCGGGAGATCATCAGAGGGAAGAACTGGCGCAATCTCAAGGTCCTGATCGCGCTCGGTGTCCTCACCGTCGGCAATATCGTGTTCCACGTCGAAGCCCATGCTCTCGGTGCCGCCGACTACGGCATCCGCTTCGGGATCGCCGCCACCATGATGCTGATCATGCTGGTCGGCGGACGCATCATCCCGAGCTTCACCCGAAACTGGCTCGCGCGGGAGAACCCCGGCCGCCTTCCGGCCTCGTTCGGGCGCTTCGACGTCGTCTCCATGATCGCCGCAGGCACCGCGCTCCTGGCCTGGGTTATCGCTCCGGACTGGCGCGTGACCGGCGCCTCCCTAATTGCCGCGGGCATGCTTCAGGCGGTTCGGCTGGCCCGTTGGGCGGGCGAGCGCACCTGGCGCGACCGTCTCGTCCTGATCCTGCATGTGGCCTATGCGTTCGTGCCGCTCGGTTTCGTCCTGGTCGGCCTGTCGACCCTTGGGCTGTTGCCGTCCGGTGCCGGAATCCATGCCTGGACCGGCGGTGCCATGGGCATCATGACCTTGGCGGTGATGTCGCGGGCAAGCCTCGGCCATACGGGGAGGGCGCTCGTCGCGACGGCATCCATGCAGGGGATTTACCTGCTGCTGGTCGCGGCTGCGCTCGCCCGGGTCTGCGCCGCGATCCACCCTGCCTGGAGCGGCGCGCTGCTGCACGTGGCGGGAGGCGCATGGGCGCTCGCGTTCGTCGGCTTCGCCCTGGCGTACTGGAAGATATTCACCCGTCCGCGCATGACGGTTACGCCGGGGTGAGCCGGTTCTGCATGTGCATTCCTTGAGTCCGCATTTTCTCCAGTCCCGGTCCACATAAGCCAGGCTGATGGATGATCGCCGAGTTCCGTTGTCCCCGTTTCCGGCATTGTCGTCCGCCTCGGGCCATTCTCGCCACCATGACCCAAGGCGGTAGCCCGCACGGATTCCGGGGAAGATCGCGGCAACCCCCTGGAATGAATACAGTAGCCATGAACGCAATGGCATTATCAGATCGGAGGCGACGTTTGCTGCCTTGCACCGAAAGACAAGCCGTCGCATGTCGGAGCAAGAACAGGTCACGCCCCCGTCAAATCGATATTCGCCAATGGGCAATGATAAGGCATGACCTTCTAATCCCTTTGCTTTCTTGACGGACAACCGCGTCAGGTCGTTGCTATTGCTGAGGCTGCCCACGGGCCTCCCGTCCCAAACCTCGGGAGACCCGTCGTGCGTCGGAGTCGCACGCAAGGCACCTTGACTGTCTCTTCTCCGGGGAGAAGGCCGTGGACCTTCGTAGGTGCTCCGCCGAGGCGATCGGCACCTTCTGGCTCACCTTTGCGGGCTGCGGCAGCGCGGTCATCGCGGCAGGCTTCCCGCAGGTCGGCATCGGCCTGCTCGGGGTGTCGCTGGCCTTCGGCCTGAGCGTGCTCACCATGGCCTACGCCATCGGCCACGTCTCGGGCTGCCATCTCAACCCGGCCGTGACGGTCGGCCTCGCGGCCGGCGGGCGCTTTCCCGCGAAGGATGTCGTTCCCTACGTAGTGGCGCAGGTCGTCGGTGCGGTGATTGCCGCCGCTGTCCTCTACGCCATCGCCAGCGGAGCACCCGACTTCGACCTCTCGAAAGGGTTTGCCGCAAACGGCTACGGCGAGCACTCGCCGGGCAAGTACACCCTGTTGTCGGGCCTGCTGGCCGAGATCGTGCTGACGATGATGTTCCTGTTCATCATCATGGGATCCACCCATGGCAAGGCGCCGGTCGGGTTCGCACCCTTGGCGATCGGCCTAGGGCTGACCTTGATCCACCTGGTCGGCATCCCGATCACCAACACCTCCGTGAATCCGGCCCGCAGCACCGGCCCGGCTCTATTCGTCGGCGGATGGGCGTTGGCGCAGCTCTGGCTGTTCTGGGTTGCGCCGCTGCTCGGCGGGGTGCTCAGCGGCATCCTCTACCGCTGGCTCAGCGAGGAACCCTCGGCCCAGGTCACGGGCATCGCGCCGACCGCTCCCGCCGAATAGAGGAAGCCATGGCAATGACACCGATCAAGCGCATGTCCGACGGGAGAACACGATGAGCATCTTCGGCAGGATCAAGGACGCCATCTTCGGATCCGCAACGGCACAGGAATCCTCATCGGCCGCATCCACTGCGGCGCCGCCCCCGCAGGGGTCCGCCGCATCACCCGCCGCTTCCGGGGCTACGGCCCCACCGGCCGCCCAGACAACCGCAACCTCGTCCGCTCCGAACGCAAACCCGATGTCGCAGGTCGACGTCGAGGCGGTGCTGACCGACCTCGCCGCGAGGAAGGGGCAGAAGCTCGACTGGCGCAAGTCGATCGTCGACCTGATGAAGCTGCTCGATCTCGACAGCAGCCTCGACGCACGCAAGGAGCTCGCGAGGGAGCTGAACTACAGCGGCGACACCTCCGATTCGGCGGCCATGAACATCTGGCTGCACAAGCAGGTCATGAGCAAGCTCGCGGCGAGCGGCGGCAAGGTGCCCGACGACCTCAGGAGCTAGGAACGCGGCCGGGTTCCGCACCTGATCGAGCGCGCCGGAGTGAGGCTTGAAGGTGCAATGAAAACCAAGCCCAACCGACAACCGTTTCGTGGCGCCGGATCACGAACTCGAACCGGAACAGGGACTACCTTGGAGAGACGGGCTCATGCTTGAAGAGTTCAAGAAGTTCGCCCTGCGGGGCAACGTGGTCGATCTCGCGGTCGGCGTGATCATCGGCGTGGCGTTCGGGGCGATCGTCACGTCGCTGGTGCAAGACATCATCATGCCGATCATCGGTGGCGTCACGGGCGGGCTGGACTTCTCGAACTATTACCTACCGCTATCCTCGGCCGTGCAGGACGGGGCCTCCTACGCCGATGCCAAGAAGCAGGGGGCCGTGGTCGGCTACGGACAGTTCATCACGGTCGCCCTGAACTTCCTCATCGTCGCCTGGGTGCTCTTCCTCGTGATCCGGGCGATGAACAAGCTGAAGCGGCAGGAGGATGCCAAGACCGATGTTCCCCAGGCTCCGGAAATCCCGGCGGACGTGAAGCTGCTGTCGGAGATCAGGGATCTCCTGGCGACGGGGCAGGGGGCAACAGGGGCCTTCAGCAAGCCGACGAGAGGCCCCTGAACCACCGACCCGGGCAGCGTCGTGAGAAACCCCGTTGCCGTGAATCCTTCAGGTCGGACAGCGGGAGAGACCTGAACCCTGTCGAAGGCCTGACGTTACTCCCGCCAGGCCAACCCAAACCGAGGAGCACTGAAATGAGTCGCAGATTTCCATCGATGACGGCCCTTCTGGGCCTCTTGGCAGTGGCAGGGTTCCAGAACCGGGACAAGATCGCCGAGATGCTGCGGGGAGCAGGCTCGAGCACCCCTGGCACTCCAGGCGAGGGTGACCAGCAGGGTGGCCTGGGCGGACTCCTCGGCAGCCTGGGCGGCGGTAGCCCCAGCAGTCAAGGCCAGGGCGATCCACAGGCGGGCCTCGGCGGGCTTCTCGGAGGCCTCGGTAGCGGCGGGCTTGGAGGCTTGCTCGGCGGCGGACTGGGTGAGTTGATGGAAAGCTTCAAGCAGCAAGGCCAAGGCGACGTCGCGGAGTCCTGGGTCGGCACGGGACTGAACAAGCAGATCGCTCCCGATCACCTCGAGCAGGCGATCGGTCCCGAGGTGCTGGCAACCTTGACCCAGCAGACCGGGCTGTCGCGAGAGGAACTCCTGTCGCGGCTCTCGACGACGTTGCCCGAGGCCGTGGACAAGTTCACTCCGGACGGACGCCTGCCCGACGCGACGGACCTGCCGCGTTCCTGATCCGCGATCCAGCGAGAGTGCCATGGCCTGTTCAAGTCCGCCGAGGATGCGGGCAAGCTGTCCGGCGGCGCATGGGCCGCGATGCCGGGTATCCTCAAGCAGACAATGGAGGGCCATGGCCTTGACGCCAGCAAGCTCAACATCGACGTGCAGGGCGACAGGGTGAAGTGGAGGCACAGAACGCGCACGTGGAGGAGATCGGATGGTGAGGCGAGAGCGAGCCTACCGCTGCGTGGGAGGCCCGTATGACGGCGTGATGCTGTGCCTGTTGGGAGACGACCAGCGCATCCGCCTGCCAGCACCACAAGAGGTTCCCCCGTCGCGGACCCGGAACATGGCGTCCCGCAAGGCAGACGACATCCAAACCGCCGATTATCAGGTGAAGCGACTCCTGGCGCCTGACGGCAAATGGCACGAATTCCTTGTGTCATCGTCGCTGACGACCATGCAAGCAACCGTGCAGCTCAATCGCCGCCGATAAGTGTCGTACTGCCCCGTGCTATACAGCGCTGCTCCGAGTGCGGGGAGACCCGAAGAATTCCGAGGAGACGAGGCACGTCCCCACGGAAGATCCTCCATGACGAGTTCGTTTGTCCGCTGTGCGGCTTTGCCGCCGACGCTGACGTGAATGCCGCGAGGAACATCCTCGCGCTGGGCCGCCAGCACTGGGCGGCATCACCTGACTGCACCGACGGACGCTCGGTGCCAGCCTGTGGAGGCCTCCGGACTAGCCGCGCCCGCGAAGCAGGAACCAAAGATCGAGGGAGGCAGCATGCGTAAGCAAGCGGCACACCCGAGAAGCCTCGCCGTTCACGGCGAGGAGCGTCACGGACGAGCTTTGCCATCCGTTCCAGCTTCGTTCCTGTCAGCGAGACGACCACCATCCGCCGATCCTTAGTATGGGCCGGCCGACGAGATCCTCGCGGCGAATTGAACGTTGGTCCTTGTCCACGAGCCTGTCGTCCTTGCCGGTTGCGTGATCGAACAGGCGCCCCTTGTACGCGCGGCCGAGAGGAACGGGTCGGCAGGATGATGACGAGCCTACCTGACGCTTGTCGGGGACTAATGCGGGAGCAGCGAGGGGCCGACAAGCAGCAGCAGCAGGAAGGCAAGCGGGATGCAAGCCACGTAGCCCAGGTAGTGGAATCCAAGAGCTCCGATCACGCCGCCGGTGAAAAACGATCCCAACAGCCCCGCCAGCAGGCGGAGCTTGGCCCGATCGGCCATGACGACGGGAGCCGCGCCATCAGAGCGGTCCCGGTTCCAGTAGATGAGCTTTCCAAGCTCGATGCCGAGGTCGGTGACCATGCCCGTCACATGGGTCGTCCGGATGCGGGCGCCGGAAATCTTGGTCACGGTGGCATTCTGGAGACCCATGATGAAACAAAGCAGGGGTATCCCAATGATGACAAGTCCAGGTCCATCGCGAACCAGTCCACCCAGCAGGCCGAAGCCCAGCAGAAGCGCAGCCTCGAGGAGCAGCGGCAAGGCATATCTACTCCCGCGGCCTGAGCGCTTGCCCCAGTTGATCAGGATGGCCGAGCAGGCGGCGCCCGCCGTGAAAGCCAGGAGGGCGCCGAGGCCGACCAGCACCAGCCCGACCGCCCCCAGCGCGAGGTGATCGGCCATGGCGGAGAAGATCCCGGACATGTGCGATGTGTAATGGCCTATGGCCAGGAACCCGCCCGCATTGGTGGCGCCCGCCACGAAGGTGAGAACCAGGCCGAGCTGCGTGTCGGCGGCTCCGGTCCGCTCGGCCGAGACGATCCGGCGGGTGAGACCGATATAGTGGACCGCCACGCCGCTTCGCCGCCGGGATGATCGGCGCGCGGTCATGCCCTTTCGATCCTCATCCGCCGACTCCCATCGCGGTCCTCCGGTCATTATACTTTCTTACAAGTCTTTGAGGCCGACCCGTTTGATCTGCCTCAATTCGTCCAATTGTCGGCCCAGTATGATGGCGCGCAAGTCCCGAAGCCAAGAACAACACAGGGACAAGGGAGAGGGGCGACTGGGAAAGGCAAGCGCATGAACATTGCAGCTCCTGTTGCGACGCTATCTGTCTACGACGTGCCGTCCGAGTGGAGCCACCGCGCCTATCTGGACGACGCGGGCTACCGGGCCAAGTACGAGGCTTCGATCAAGGACCCAGAGGCCTTCTGGGCTGAGGAGGCCAAGCGCATCCACTGGTTCAAGGCCCCGACCCGGATCAAGAATACCAATTTCGGCCCCGACAACGTGGCGATCCGCTGGTTCGAGGACGGCACCACCAACGTGGCCTATAACTGCATCGACCGGCATCTCCACACCCGCGGCGACCAGGTCGCGATCATCTGGGAGGGCGACGACCCGGCCGAGTCGAAGACAATCACCTACCGCGAGCTTCACGCGGAGGTCTGCCGCATGGCCAACATCATGCGCACCCGCGGCGTCGAGAAGGGCGACCGGGTGACGATCTACATGCCGATGATCCCGGAGGCGGCCTATGCCATGCTSGCCTGCGCGCGGCTCGGCGCGATCCATTCSGTGGTGTTCGGCGGCTTCTCGCCGGATTCGCTCGCAAGCCGCATTCAGGATGCCAAGTCCGCCTTCATCGTCACCGCCGATGAAGGCCTGCGCGGCGGCCGCAAGGTTCCCCTGAAGGTCAATGTGGACGCGGCGCTCGAGCGCGTCGGACCGGGTGTCGTCGATCACGTCCTCGTCGTGCGCCGCACGGGCTCCGCCGTCGACATGCTGCCGGGCCGCGACGTCTATTACGACGAGGCGGCGGCGATGGTCTCCGACGATTGCCCCTATGAGGAGATGAACGCGGAGGACCCGCTGTTCATTCTCTACACCTCCGGCTCCACCGGAACGCCGAAGGGCGTGCTGCACACCACCGGCGGATACCTTCTCTATGCGGCGATGACGCATCAATACGTGTTCGACTACCACGACGGCGACATCTACTGGTGCACCGCCGATGTGGGCTGGGTGACGGGCCATTCCTACATTCTCTACGGACCGCTCGCGAACGGCGCGACCACGCTGATG
>NZ_JBFUMH010000052.1:0-33581 GCF_054049475.1 Microvirga sp. P5_D2
GGTTCTCAGACCTGCCCTTTCCTTATTGGAGATCGTTACTGAATCTTCGGCGGTTCGTCGAAGTTCAGGCCGGGGGGAGCGCCGGGTTCGCTTCCGGGTGCGCCCAGGCCAGGTAGAAGAAGCTCGTCGAGTTTCTTCTGCACGGCGGTCGGATCGACCACCGGGCCGGCAGACTTGTAGTGCATCACGATGTTCGGGAACAGGATCACGATTCCGACCATGATGAGCTGGATGATCACGAAGGGCACGGCACCCCAGTAGATCTGGCCCGTGGTCACCGGCTCCATCTTCTTACCGGTCACGCGGTCGATATACGGCACCTTAGGAGCCACCGAGCGCAGGAAGAAGAGCGCGAAGCCGAAGGGCGGGTGCATGAACGAGGTCTGCATGTTCACGGCCAGGATCACGCCGAACCAGATCAGATCGATGCCGAGCTTGTCGGCGGCGGGTCCGAGAAGCGGGATGATGATGAAAGCCAGTTCGAAGTAGTCGAGGAAGAAGGCCAGGAAGAACACCAGGATGTTCACGAAGACCAGGAAGCCGACATGGCCGCCAGGCAGCGAGGTGAGCAGGTGCTCGACCCAGATGTGGCCGTTCACGCCGTAGAACGTGAGCGAGAACACGCGGGCGCCGATCAGAATGAACAGCACGAAGGCCGAGAGCTTCGCTGTCGCTTCCGTCGCCTGGCGAACCAGGGTCCAGTTGAAGCGGGCCGGGTTGTTGTCGAGTTTCCGCTTCACGGCGGCCAGGATCACCGAGCCCAGCGCGCCCATGGCGCCGCCTTCCGTCGGCGTAGCGAGGCCGATGAAAATGGTGCCGAGCACGAGGAAGATGAGCAGGAGCGGGGGCACCATGACGAAGGTGACCTGCTGCGCCATGTTCGACATGAGGCGAAGGCCGCTGAAGCGTTCCACGAGGCCGACGATGAGCGCGTAAATCGCACCGGCGAGGACCATCTCCATGGCCAGGGCGAGAGCTTCCTGACCCCGGCTGTGGAAGACCACGTAAAGGCCCACAAGAGCGGCAACCAGCACGGCGGAGATCGCGATGCGCTTTGCGCCGAGCATCTTGTTCATGAGGGCGCAGATAAGTGCGACTACAGTCGCCACGCAGATCGTCAGGATGACGAAATCCGCACCGGCTTTCGTATTGGTCTGCGACAGCACGTAGTAGCCGACGAAGCCAGAGAACACGACGAGGACGCCGAGCTGCCACACGCCACGCGAACCGTCGGGCTCACGGTAACCGATTGCTTCCTGCGGAAGGCCGGGAGCCGATTTCGGATAGAAGATCGACATCAGCATGATGTAGCTGGCGTAAAGTCCGGTCAGGATCAGGCCGGGCAGGAATGCGCCTTCGTACATGTCGCCGACGGAGCGGCCGAGCTGGTCGGCCATGACGATGAGAACGAGCGAGGGCGGGATGATCTGCGCGAGCGTGCCGGAGGCCGCGATCACGCCGGAGGCGAGACGGCGGTCATAGCCGTAGCGCAGCATGATCGGCAGCGAGATTAGGCCCATGGAGATCACGGAGGCGGCCACGACGCCGGTGGTGGCGGCGAGCAGAGCGCCCACGAAGATCACCGCRTAGGCAAGGCCGCCGCGCACGGGCCCGAAAAGCTGGCCGATGGTGTCGAGCAGGTCTTCCGCCATGCCTGAGCGTTCAAGCACCAGTCCCATGAAGGTGAAGAACGGGACCGCCAGCAAGACCTCGTTCGACATGGTGCCGAAGATGCGGTCCGGCAGGGCCTGGAGGAGAGGCCAGGACAGGGTGATGGTGTCGGGCGCGTAGGGAGCGAGCTCCACGGCGACGAAGAAGAAGAGGAGGCCGTTCGCCGCCAGCGCGAAGGCGACGGGGTAGCCGAGAAGAAGGAAAACCACGAGCGCCGCGAACATGATCGGCGCGAGGTTCTGGGCAATCAATGCAGCCATGGATGCAAACTCCGGAAAACTTCAGGCGGGGCGCGTTAGGCGATCAGCTGATGCCATCGCCGGGCGGGGTGCCGCCGGTGCCCGGTGTATTGACCGTGCCAATTTCGGTGATGAGGCGCTCGGCCTCGGCTTCCACACTGTGACCGCGGGCCTCTTCATCCTCGAGCTGGCCGTTCATGATGGCGACGCGCTTGATGAGCTCGCTGAGCCATTGGAACGCCAGGGAAATGAAGCCCAGCAGAATCAGGCCTTTCGCCGGCCAGATCAGCAGGCCACCCGCATTCGAAGAGACCTCGCCGGAACGGTACGACCCGATGAAATAGGGGACGCAGAGGTAGAGCATCAGGGCCACGAAGGGGAAGAGAAAGAAGATGTGGCCGAAGACATCGATGCTGTCGCGCCCGCGCTTCGAGAGGCGACTGGAAACGATGTCGATGCGGATGTGCTCGTTGGCCTTCAGTGTCCAGGCTGCGCAGAGCATGAACACGGCGCCGAAGAGGTACCATTGCAGCTCGAGCCAAGCATTGGACGAAACGCCGAAGATACGGCGGATGATGGCATTGATGGCCGAAACCAGAACGGCCACCACGATGGCCCAGGCGGCAATCTTGCCGACCCTCTCGTTAATCGAGTCGATGACACGGGATAGCCTGAGGAGTGCCGTCACCTGTCTTCCCCCTGAACTTCTTGATTAAATCTGGCTGCTTGCTACTGGAATTGAGTACCGTTCGCCAGTGCCGCATTAGTCTAAAGCGACGGTTGCGGCTCAGTAGCGAGGAAACATTCGTGCTGCAAGATACTCCAATGTTAAAAGTTTAGGCAGTGAAACGCTCCGCACCCATTAGAAACTTGCGAGGGTGGTTCAGATGACCTGTACGGATGAATGGCCACTCTTCGTCGAGCAGGCTATAATTTCCTATGGATTCGCAGGCCACTCAGGAGACAAGCGTGTCGATTTTGGTTTTGGGTCTGATCGTCTTTCTTGGAATGCATGCGTTCAGCATGGCCCGAGGCAGCAGAGCGGCTCTGATATCAAGAATAGGTGAGGGGCCGTACAAGGGTCTTTATTCCCTGGTGTCCATCGCCGGCATCGTTCTTATCGGCATCGGATACGGCCAGTACCGGGCGTCCGGTTACATCCCGGTCTGGGACCCGCCAGTCTGGACGCGCCATCTCGCGCTCCTTCTCGTCTGGGTCGCTTTCATCTGCTTCGTTGCGGCCTATCTGCCGGGGCGCATCAAGCGCACACTCAAGCATCCCATGCTGGCGGGCGTGAAGATATGGGCTCTCGCGCATCTCCTAGCGAACGGCGACCTCGGGTCGATCATTCTCTTCGGCTCCATCCTGCTCTGGGCGATATACGCGCGCATCAGCGTGAAGCGTCGGGATATTGCAGCCGAGCACGGTGGGACGGCAGCGCCCGCAGGGCTCCGCAACGATGCTCTGGCCGTCGGGATCGGCACTGTGGCCTATCTCGTCTTCCTGTTCTGGCTCCATCCCGCGCTGATTGGCGTGCCGGTCCTGCCCGGACAGGCTTGAAACCCCTCGCCTTGAGCGAGGCTCTATGCTAGGCGACCCACTTCGATTGAAGGAGGCGGCCCCAGCCGCGTGAAGAAGCATGGCCCAGAACGACGAGTTCATTCGCGAAGTCGACGAGGAATATCGCCGCGACCAGCTTGCCAAGATCTGGGAGCGTTACAGCGGCCTCATCATTGCCGTGGTGGTCCTGGTCGTCGGCGGCATCGGCGGCTGGCGCTATTGGGAGCACATGCAGGAAAGCCGTGCCCAGGCTGCCGCTGTGCGCTTCGAGGATGCCATGAAGCTCTCGACCGAGGGCAAGAATGCGGAGGCGGATGCCGCTCTCGACGCCCTCGCGAAGGAAGGCGACACCGGCTACGGCCTTCTCGCCCGCTTTCGCCTCGCGGCCGAGCGCGGCCAGCAGAACGCCGAGGCTGGCGCTGCCGCCTACGATGCTCTCGCGAACGATGCTTCTCTCGCGCCGATCTGGAAGGATCTGGCCCGTCTGCGCGCCGCGTGGCTGCGCCTCGACACGGCCGAGCCCGCCAAGATCCGCCAGACACTTGAGCCCATGGCGGTTCCCTCGAATGCCTGGCGCCACTCGGCCCGGGAACTCTTGGGTCTTTCCGGCCTTAAGGCAGGCGACATGGAATATGCCGGACGCTGGTTCGACCAGATCGCCGCCGATCGCGAGACGCCTTCCGCCCTGCGGCAGCGCCTTGCCATCTACACGGCTCTGGTCGCAGGCGGCCCGGTTCAGGTCACACAGTAAGAAGGCAGGACACAGGACATGACGCCCACCGTCGCCATTGTCGGGCGGCCGAATGTCGGCAAGTCGACCCTATTCAACCGTCTCGTCGGCAAGAAGCTGGCGCTCGTAGACGATCGCCCGGGCGTGACCCGCGACCGCCGCGAGGGCGAGGCGCGCCTCGGCGACCTCGAATTCCGCATCATCGATACGGCTGGCCTGGAAGAGGCCACCGAGGAATCCCTACTGGGCCGCATGCGCGCCCAGACGGAAGCGGCCATTGAGGACGCCGGCGTCATCCTGTTCGTCATCGATGCCCGCGCGGGCATTCTGCCGGCCGACAGACCCTTCGCTGAAATGGTGCGCCGCTCCGGCAAGCCGGTGATCCTCATCGCCAACAAGGCCGAGGGCGGTGCCGGTATGGCCGGCGCCTACGACGCCTTTTCGCTCGGCCTCGGAGATCCGGTGCCGCTCTCCGCCGAGCATGGCGAGGGCATGGCCGATCTCTTCGAGGCTCTGATGCCTTACTTCCCGCATCCTGACGACGAAGAGCAGGACGAGGAAGACAGCAAGAAGCCGCTTCAGGTCGCCATCGTCGGCCGCCCGAACGCGGGCAAGTCCACGCTCATCAACCGCATGGTCGGCGAGGACCGTCTGCTGACAGGGCCGGAGGCCGGCATCACGCGCGATTCCATTTCCCTCGATTGGGAATGGCGCGGCCGCACGATCAAGCTGTTCGACACGGCGGGCCTGCGCAAGCGCGCCCGAGTCGAGGACAAGCTCGAAAAACTCTCCGTCGCGGATGCCCTGCGCGCCGTGCGTTTTGCCGAAGTGGTCGTGGTGCTGCTCGATGCGACGATCCCCTTCGAGAAGCAGGATCTCTCCATCGTCGATCTGGTGGAGCAGGAGGGCCGCGCTCTCGTCATCGGCCTCAACAAGTGGGACCTTGTGGCAGACCAGCAGGGCCTGCTGAAAGACCTGAAGGAAAAGGCCGCCCGCCTGCTGCCGCAGGTCAAGGGCGCACCCGTGGTGCCGCTCTCGGGCCTCGCCGGCAATGGCATCGACCAGCTCATGAAGGGCGTGCTTGAGGTCTACGAGACCTGGAACCGACGCATCTCGACCGCGAAGCTCAATCAATGGCTTGAGGAAGCGATTGAGGCCAACCCGCCGCCTGCCGTCTCGGGTCGCCGCATCAAAATCCGCTATATGACGCAAGTGAAGTCACGCCCGCCGACCTTCTCCGTCTTCGGCAACCAGCTCGACGCCCTGCCGAAGAGTTACACACGCTATCTCGTCAACAGCATTCGCGAAGCCTTCAAGCTCCCCGGCGTGCCGATCCGAGTTTTGCTGCGGATGGGGCAGAATCCTTACGACAAGGAACGAAAGTAAGAGCTCTTCGGCAGACGCATTGCTTCTCATTCTGGACTACAGACCTTAAAAAAGGCGGCCTTGAAGGCCGCCTTTTATATGTTCGGTCATCCCGCACCAAGGTTGTTAAGCCGGCGGTTGCGGCTCGACGACTTTTCCATCCTGCGTGAAATCGTAGATCTTGCCCGTCTGGTCCCATGAGGGCAGGGCGAGCTTCACGATGTGCGGCGCCAGATCTTCCGGCGTCTTCAAGGTCAGCGGGTCTTCGCCTGGCATCGCCGTCTTGCGCATGGCCGTGCGGAGCGGGCCCGGGTTCAGGAGCATGGCCTTGATCGGCGTCGTCACCGTCTCGGCGGCATAGGTGCGCACCAGGGCCTCAAGTGCCGCTTTCGAAATCGAATAGACGCCCCAATAGGCCTTGTGCTTATGGGCAGCGCCCGAGGTCACGAAGATCGCCCGCCCGGCATCGGACTTGCGCAGGAGCGGATCGAAGGAGCGCAGCAGGCGGTAATTCGCCGTCACGTTCACCGCCATCACTTCGTCCCAGACCGGCTGGTCGACATGGGTGATGGGAGCGAGCTCGCCGAGCTGTCCCGCGTTGCCGAGAAGAATGTCGAGCTTGCCCCAGCGCTCGTAGATGGCAGCACCCAGACGGTCGAGAGCATCGAAGTCTTTCAGATTCACCGGGACCAGAGTGGCCGAGCCACCCTTGGCACGGATCTCGTCGTCCAGGCTCTCCAGGGCTCCCTGGGTGCGGGCGAGCGCGATGATATGCGCACCGGCCTCGGCAAGAGCGAGGGCCGCCGCGCGGCCGATGCCGCGCGATGCGCCGGTGACGACCGCGACGCGGTTTTCGAGAGGCTTGGTCATGGTTTTCTCAAAGCATTTTTCGGCGAAGTGGATCCGGTTTGCCGTCAAAAATGCGTCAAACCAGAGAAGAGGTGATTCCACGCAAGTGGAAGCATCTCTAGTCGGCTTCGGCAAGCAGGGCGAGACGGCGCGGCGTGGCGACGGCAAGATCCGTCAGCGGCGTCGGATAATCGCCCGTGAAGCAATGATCGGTGAACTGGGGCTGAGCCGGATTGCGGCCCTTCTCGCCCATGGAGCGGTAGATTCCCTCGATGGACAGGAAGGCGAGGCTGTCCGCGCCGATATACTGGCGCATCTGCTCGAGGTCATGGGTGGCGGCGAGCAGCTTCTCCTTCTCCGGCGTGTCGATGCCGTAGAAGTCCGGATGCGTGATCGGCGGGCTGGCGATGCGGAAATGCACTTCCTTTGCGCCGGCCTCGCGCATCATGCGCACGATCTTCACCGAGGTGGTGCCGCGCACGAGGCTGTCGTCCACGAGCACGATGCGCTTGCCCTCGATGGCCGCGCGATTGGCGGAATGCTTCATGCGCACGCCGAGCTCACGCACGGACTGCGTCGGCTGAATGAAGGTACGGCCGACATAATGGTTGCGGATGATGCCGAGCTCATAGGGCAGGCCGCAGGATTGCGCGAAGCCGAGAGCCGCCGGCACGCCCGAATCCGGCACCGGAATCACCACGTCCGCATTGGCGGGCGCTTCCCTGGCCAACTCGCGGCCCATACCCTTGCGGACTTCATAGACGCTGCGGCCGTTCACGATGGAATCGGGGCGGGCGAAATAGATGTACTCGAAGATGCAGGGACGCGGCGCGACCTTGTCCGCGAAACGGAAGGACTCGACGCCTTCATCCGAGATTACCACGCATTCACCGTTCTCGACGTCGCGGATGAAACGCGCACCGATGATGTCGAGCGCACAGGTCTCGGAGGTGAGGATGTAGCGGCCGTCAAGCTCGCCGAGCACCAGCGGGCGGATGCCCATGGGGTCGCGGGCGCCGATGAGCTTCTTGTTGGTGAGGGCCACGAGAGCATAGGCGCCCTCGATCTTCTGGATCGCCTCGACGAAGCGGTCCACGACCTTGTCCTTGCGGCTGCGTGCGACGAGGTGGACGATCACCTCGGTATCCGTGGTGGATTGGCAGATCGCGCCGTCGCGGATGAGGTTCCGGCGAAGGGTCAGGCCGTTGGTGAGGTTGCCGTTATGGGCGACCGCGAAGCCGCCGCCGTCGAGTTCGGCGAAGAGGGGCTGCACGTTACGCAGCACAGTCTCACCGGTGGTGGAATAGCGCACGTGGCCTATGGCCGAGAAGCCTTCGAGGCGCTCGATGGTGGCCCGGTCGGAGAAGCTGTCGCCCACAAGGCCCAGCTTGCGCTCGGAGTGGAAGAAATCCCCGTTGAAGGAGACGATGCCTGCCGCCTCCTGGCCGCGATGCTGCAGGGCGTGGAGGCCGAGCGCCGTGATCGCCGCGGCGTCCGGATGGCCGTAGATCCCGAAAACACCGCACTCTTCACGCAGGGTATCGCCGTCGAGGTCGAGGTCCACCTGCTTAGGAGTGACCTGCCACGTCTCAGACCTGGAAGACATCATCATTTCCTTGGGACACGCGCCCCCACCGGCGCTGCCCTTATGTAATTGGCCTCTACGCAAACGCCAATGGGTATTCATGTCACTCCCGAAAGTATGAACAGACGGGAGCGAGCGCATCGGCCGCAAAGGTGGATTTGCACTTTTGCGGCTAATGCTCAGCTTTCGATATCAGCCCCGACGCGGCGGGGGCTGCGGCGCAGCCGGAGCAGGAGCGGCAGGCGCGCCGGGAGCGGGCGTGGTGCCACGCTGCGGATCGGGCTCGGCCGGCTCTGCGGGCTCCGCGTCCGGCGCCTCGCGCTCACGCAGGCGCTGGATCAGGGCCTCGGCGTTCTCCGGAAGCATGGCGATGATGCTGTCGCGGGTATTTTCCATGGCGGGGCGGGTGCGCGAAGCGGTGGCCCATTCGGGCTCCTTGCCTTGGAGCAGCCAGCTCAGGAAGGCCCAGCCTATCACGCAGATCAGGAAGCCGCGGGCCGCGCCGAAGAACAGGCCGAGCGTGCGGTCGAGGGCGCCGATCCGGGAATCGAGGATCAGGTCGGAAATCTGGACCGTGATGATGGACACGATGATCAGCGTGATCACGAAGATGCCGCCGATGGCAGCGACCAGCGCCACGGTGCCGCTGCTGATATATTGCTGAGCGATCGGCAGAGCGGCCGGATGAAGATACCAAGCGGCGGCGGCTGCCACGACCCAGGCTACGATGGCCAACACCTCGCGGGTAAACCCGCGTACGGCGGCCAGAAGGGCCGAGATCAGGACGATTCCGACGACGACGAGGTCCAGGACAGAAAAGGGCATGAGCCGAGCCTACGCAGAGACAGGAAACGGGCCGCATTCGCGGATTGAAGCCCGGCTGTATACCCTTAAGAAAACGTTTCGTCACCCCTGTGAAAAACCCCGGCGGAGAACCGCCGGGGCCAAGGCAGGAGAGGACTGTCTTTTCGTTCGTCTTAGATGAAGAGGAAATCGTCCGCGGAGACGAAGGTGCCGGGCTTAAGCTTGGCAATGACAAAGCCCTTGTTGCCGCCCGAACCATCGAGATCCAGGGTCACGAAACCGTTCTTCTTGTCATAGACAACGAAGTCGTAGGCATCCTTGGCTTTGTTGATGGAGAAGAACTTCTTCTCAAGCTTGCCCTTCTCGAACACCTTGTCGAGACCGAAGGAGGCTTTTTTGTCGCTGCCTTTTTTGCCTTTCATCTCACCGAAGACTTCGCTTTTCGGAACCTTGACCTTGAAGGACTTGAGCGCCGAGAGGCTGATCTGGATCGTGTCATCGGCCGAGTTGAAATCGACGATGTGGTCGAAATGCCCCTTCTTCACGGGGGTGTCGAACACGAAAATGTCCTTGCCTGCGCCGCCGTAGAGCATGTCCTTGCCCGCACCACCGATGAGCATGTCATCGCCTGCAAGGCCATAAAGCTTGTCGTTGCCGCCGAAGCCGCTGAGCATGTCTGCGCCAGCCGTGCCCATGAGACGGTCGTTGCGGCCGCTGCCGTTGAACATCTCAAAGGCGTCGGTGATGTTGATGGTGAGCGTCTTGGTGAAGACGTTGTTGTCGCCATCAGTCACCTGGACGGTGATCTGGTGGGACGCGGCCGTCAGGTAATCCAGCTTCGCGCCGTCCTTCACGACGAGCTTGCCGTTCACGATAGCAAAGCGGCCCTCGGCATCATTCGTGAGAACGTAGGAGAACGTATCCTTCAGATTGGGATCGATGGTCGACAGGAGGCCAATTTCTGCGCCGGTCGCTGCATGCTCGACGATGGCGGCGTTCGACAATGTGATGTCGGTCGGGGCCTTGTTGTCCGTCACGTCGATGGTGAATGCCATCTCGCCCGCAATCGTGCCCTTGTCGCCTAATGCGGAGATCGCGATTTCGAATTGCTTGAGATCGGCGGACTCGAAATCGAACAAGTCGCTTCCGCCGGTCAAAACGACCAGTTCATACTGGCCGGAGATGGCGTTCAGACGGATCTCGAAGCGATCGCTGACGCTATCGGCCAGGGTATATTCGAAGGCTTCATTGCCCTTGCCGCCGAGCACGCTCAGGGTGCCGATAACGGTGCCAGCAACCGGGTTTTCGAGGACGGTCTTGCTGGAGAGAATAATTGTTGCAGCCATTTTATCTCACTCTGAGTAGTGCTTGCTTCCCGTGCCGACAGATAATGTCGAGAGCTGGAAGGCTCAGAGTGATTGATAGACAATAACAATTGCGCCGCAATTAGGCTAAACGGTCTACCGCAAGGTCAAGTCTGCTCCATTCAAGAGGCCTTACGCCTTCGAGCGGCGATGCCAGCCACGAGGTCCGTGATGTGGCCAATGGAGGAGGCCGCCAGAGGCAGGCGCTCCGGTTTTCCCTTTTCCACACGTGGAGCAGGCGCGACTGCACTGGAGAATCCGAGCTTCGCGGCTTCCTTCAGCCTTGCCTGTTCCTGGGCCACGGGCCGTATCGCGCCGGACAATCCCATTTCGCCGAAATAAACCGTATCCGGCGGCAGTGAATTGCCGGACAGCGATGAGATGAGGGCTGCTGCTGCGGCAAGATCGGCGGCTGGTTCCGTGATCCGCAGGCCGCCGGCCACGTTCAGGTAAACGTCGTGCATGCCAAGCTTGAGACCGCCATGGGCTTCCAGCACTGCCAGCACCATGGACAGGCGGCTCTGGTCCCAGCCGACGACGGCGCGGCGCGGGGTGCCGAGGGAGGAGGGCGCAACGAGCGCCTGAATCTCGACGAGAAGCGGGCGCGTGCCTTCCATGCCGGCAAACACAGCCGTACCGGGAGTCGCGAGATCGCGTCCGGCGAGGAAGAGTTCGGAGGGATTCGGGACTTCGCGAAGACCCTGGTCCGACATCTCGAACACGCCGATTTCATCCGTGGGTCCGAAGCGGTTCTTCACGGCGCGCAGGATTCGGAAATGGTGGCCGGTATCGCCTTCGAAAGAGACCACCGCATCGACCATGTGCTCGACGACGCGAGGACCGGCGATCTGGCCGTCCTTGGTMACGTGACCCACGAGAATGACGGCGGTGCCCGTGGTTTTCGCGAACCGGATGAGGGACTGCGCCGAGCCGCGCACCTGGGTTACCGTGCCGGGCGCGGATTCCACCGTCTCGGTCCACATGGTCTGGATCGAGTCGATGATCGCAAGCGCGGGCGGGCGGCCCTGGCTCAGGGTCGCGATGATGTCTTCCACGTTGGTCTCTGAGGCGAGTTCGACGGGGGATTGCCCGAGGCCGAGCCGTTCGGCGCGAAGGCGCACCTGCGCCACCGCTTCTTCGCCCGAGATATAGGCAACGCGCTCGCCGCGATTGGCCAAGGCGGCGGTTGCCTGCATCAGAAGTGTGGACTTGCCGATGCCCGGGTCGCCGCCGAGCAGAATGATTGAGCCGTGCACGAATCCACCGCCGGTGACGCGGTCGAGTTCCGCAATGCCGGATGGCGTGCGCGGCGCTTCCTTGGTTTCGCYGGAGAGGCCTTCGAGCGGAAAGATGCGCCCTTTCGCCCGTGACGGACGCGTGGAAACTGGTCCAGCCATCGGGCTGGCGGAACCGGTTTCCTCGGCGATGGTGTTCCATCCGCCGCAGGCCTCGCACTTGCCTTTCCAACGGTTATAAACCGCGCCGCATTCCTGGCACACGAAGGACGGATTACGTTGTTTTGCCATCAGCCCTGCGCTCCACGATAGGAGCGGGCGTAGCGCCGCCCGAGGCCGGTCAGAATCTCGTAGCCGATGGTGCCCGCGCGGCGGCCGACTTCATCGACGGTCAGAGAGCCGCCGATCAGCGTGATGGCGTCTCCGCGCTTGACCTGCGTTTCAGGAACATCGGTAACGTCTACAGTGATCAGATCCATCGACACGTTTCCTGCAAATGGGCAGGGGCGACCGGCGACAATCGCCATGCCGGCAAGAAGCTCTTCGTCGCTCTTTCCACGCGCGCTGGCGGCACGCGGATAACCGTCGGCATAGCCCACCGAAATCGTGGCGATGCGGCGCTTGGTGAGCGCCAGCCAGCGTCCGTTATAACCCACGCTGTCATCCGCCTCGACCCAGCGCAGCTGTACGATGCGCGCTTCGAGCCCGGCGACCGCCGACATGGGATTGTCCCGGTCCGGCGTCGGGTTGCCGCCGTAAAGCGCGTAGCCCGGACGGACTAGATCGAAATGCGGCCTCTCTTTGAGGAAAATGCCGGAGGAATTGGCGAGCGATGCGGGCACGCCGGGCATGGACGCGCGAACGGCGTTGAAGGCTTCAATCTGCTGGACGTTGAGTGGATTGGCGCTTTCTTCCGCGCTGACGAAATGGCTCATGAGGAGAGCCGTCTCGAAGTCCTGCAGCTCCGCGCGATCCTTGAGAGACAGGCCCTGCGGCACGGTGAGACCAAGGCGGTTCATGCCGGTGTCCACATGGACCGCGGCTTCGCGCTTCCGATTGTCAGACCGGCAAAACGCCGCCCATTCCTCGATCTCATCGAATGAGCCGAGAACGGGGCGCAGGTTGAACTCCGCATAGGTCGGGCAGGTGCCGGAGAAGAGGCCGTTCAGCACATAAATCGTAGCATCGGGTGCAACCGCGCGAGCGCGGATCGCCTCGTTCAAGTGAGCCACGAAGAACGTGCTGCATCCGGCTTGAGCGAGAGCAGGCACGGCCTGTTCGATGCCGGTGCCATAGGCATCCGCCTTGACCACGGCGGAAGCCTGCRCACCGCCCGAGTGATCGCGCAAAGTTCGCCAGTTCGAGGCCAAAGCCGCGAGGTCGATCGTGAGGTGTCCGCCTGCGGCATTCTCCGGGATGGAGCTGCCTGTGCTTGTCTTCGTGGTCGTCTTGGTCAATCGCCGATCCGATCGGGAAGTTTGTCTTCGTCTGCGAGATTGGTGAAGCGGGTGATGTCGGCCTGGAACGCGAGCTGCACGGTGCCCGTGGGACCGTGACGCTGCTTGCCGATGATCACCTCGGCCTTGCCGTGAACCTGATCCATCTCCGTCTGCCACTTGAAGTATTCTTCGGTGCCGGGTTTCGGCTCCTTGTTCTTTAGATAGTACTCTTCGCGGTAAACGAACATGACCACGTCGGCGTCCTGCTCGATGGAGCCCGATTCACGAAGGTCGGAGAGCTGCGGCCTCTTATCGTCGCGTGACTCCACCTGACGGGAGAGCTGGGACAGCGCGATCAGAGGCACCGAGAGTTCCTTGGCGAGCGCCTTCAGGCCGGTAGTGATCTCGGTCAATTCCTGCACGCGGTTCTCGCCCTTCTTGGAAGAGCCGGAAAGCAGCTGCAGGTAGTCGACGATGAGCACATCGAGGCCGCGTTGGCGCTTGAGACGCCGGGCGCGGGCCGTGAGCTGTGCGATGGAGATGCCACCGGTCTGATCGATATAGAAAGGGATCGACTGCATTTCACGGGCGGCTTCGGTGATCTTGTAGAAATCGTCCTCGCGCATATCGCCGCGGCGGATCTTGTACGAAGGCACGCCCGATTGCTCGGCGATGATACGGGTGGCGAGCTGCTCCGCTGACATTTCGAGCGAGAAGAAGCCGACGATGCCGCCATTGACGGTCTTCAAAGAGCCGTCCTGCTGCTTCTCGGCCCTGTAGGCCTTGGCGATGTTGAACGCGATGTTCGTGACGAGCGAGGTCTTACCCATCGCCGGTCGGCCTGCGAGGATGACCAAGTCGGAGGACTGAAGGCCGCCGAGGGACTTGTCGAGGTCGATGAGTCCCGTCGAGACGCCCGACAGCGCGCCCTCGCGCTTATAGRCCGCAGCCGCCATGTCGATGGCAGAGGTCAGCGCATCGGAGAAACGTTGGAAACCGCCATCGGTGCGGCCCGTTTCGGCGATGGAGTAAAGGCGGCGCTCGGCCTCCTCGATCTGGTCGCGGGGCGAGCTTTCGACAGGCGCGTCGAAAGCCACGTTCACGAGATCCTCGCCGATATTGATCAGGCTGCGGCGGATCGCGAGGTCGTAGATTGTGCGGCCGTAATCCTCGGCGTTGATGACGGTGGTGGCCTCGGCCGCGAGGCGCGCGAGGTATTGTGACACCGTCACGCCGCCGAGATCCTGATCCCCGAGAAAGGTCTTCATGGTGATCGGCGTCGCGACCTTGCCGGCCTTGATGAGGCTTGTCGCGACCTCGTAGATGCGCCGGTGCAGATCCTCGATGAAATGCTCGGACTCGAGAAAGTCCGAGACGCGGTAATAGGCATCGTTGTTGACGAGAATCGCACCCAGAAGCGCCTGCTCGGCCTCTAGGTTGCTGGGAGGCGTGCGGAATTGAGGCTCGGCGCTTTCGAGGCGGGCAATCAGGGCATTGGCGGTAGCCATCAGGCGCTCCGAAAACGAGGGTCGGGGGGATGTTCTTAAACCCCAACTAGTGTCCGAAAGGTTGCCGGTCAGACACAGGTTAAAGACTCCTCCCGCGCTGTCCTCATTGTCCTCAATACTCACACGCCCGATGCTTTTCGCGTGTCTGCCGCTTGACTCTGCAAGACTCGGAATAATCACGAAAAAGGCGCCCTCCATCGAATCGACGAAGGGCGCCCACTTTAGAACAAAGCAGGAACCGAAACAAGTTCCGGCTCAGGTTCATCCCCAGCCGTCCGAAGGGACAGCCGGCGACGTCAATCCAGTCTTAGAGCTCGACGTCGCCGGCTTCAGCGAGGGCCGCGCCGACTTCGAGGCCGAGGTCGTCGAGGTTGGTCTCTTCGCGGGTGGTGACAGCCTCACCGCGAGCCTGACGCTCGGCTTCCTCAGGGCTGCGGGCGATGTTCGCCGTCACGGTCGCCTCGACCTCCGGGTGGAGGGAGACCGGCACAACGTGCAGGCCGAGGTTCTTGATCGGAGCGTTGAGGACGATCTGGTTACGGTCGACCGTGAAGCCGCCTGCAGTCATCACTTCGGCGAGATCGCGGGTCGAAACCGAACCGTAGAGCACGCCCGTCTCGCCGGACTGGCGAAGCAGGATGAAGCTCTGGCCGTTCAGCTTCTCGGCAACGGCCTCGGCTTCCTTGCGGCGCTCGAGGTTGCGGACCTCGAGCTGAGCGCGCTGAGTTTCGAAGTGCTTCTTGTTGGCCTCAGTGGCGCGCAGAGCCTTGCCGCGCGGCAGGAGGAAGTTGCGGGCATAGCCCGAGCGAACCTTCACGGTTTCGCCCATCTGGCCGAGCTTTGCGACGCGCTCGAGAAGGATCACATCCATGGGTAATCTCCTTTAATGTTCGTGATCAGATCGAAGGGGTTGGAGGTTGTTTCGGCCTATCGCCGCCGATGCGGCGGCGCAGGCCAAAGGCGGTATCGGCGAGGCCGAAGAGGAACAGGGCAAGGATCATGATGCCCTGGGTGAGAAAGAGCAGAACGTAGAGACCCGCCAGCAGGAACCCGCGTCCCGGCTTGCCCTGCGTGCGGTCGTGAATGGCGGCAAGCCCCTGGAGCGTGAACGCCATCAGGAAAGCGCCGAGCAGCGCGTAGCCGAAAGCGCCGATGAAGCCGCCGATCTGGATCAGCCCGAAGGCCAGAAGCGGGGCGAGGGCCATGGTGCGCGGCATGGCGAGTTCCGGCATGGGGAACCACGGCCGGGGCAGGCGCTTCGACATCGAGACGGCCTTGGCCGCGAGCCAGAGATAGAGGGCTAGGAACATGGTAAAGCCGAAGGCGGACAGGGCAGGAGTGGCTGCGGCGAGCCCGTCGATCAGGGCTTGGCGCTGTTGAGCCTCAGCCTCGCCGCCCTGTTCGGCTGTCGGGAAGATCAGATCGACGAAGGCGGTCGAAATCCGCCGCGCCCGCTCAAGGAAAACGCTATAGCTGCCGTCGGAGCTGATGATGCTTGTCGCCACGATGGTCAGCGCCGCGGTGGCTGCGACCCAGGCGAGCAGGCGCCCGATCGGATACCATTCCATGGTTCCGTCGGCAGCGGGGCGTCCGAGCAGGGCAAGATAGGCAAGCCACCAGGCGGGAAGGCCGGTGATGACGGCAAAGCCGAGGCCGCCGAGGGGAGAGCCCGTGAAAAGAGCGATGGCAAGGCCGCCCGCGAGCGTGGCCACGAGACCCGACTTATGATTCCAGCCGAGAGCGGCGATCAGAACGGGGACGGGGGCAAGCATATACAGGACGGCCGCCAGCGGAGTCGCCTTGACGACTACCACTGTCAAAAGGGCCGATACGAGGCCCGCGCCGATGCCTGTCGCGATAAAGTTCATGGTTCTCGCTGTCCCGCTGCTCATTGGCAGGGTTAGGGGCCATCTGCCCCAACTGACCCGGCGGATTTTCACCGCTGGGCGAAAAGAGGAAAGCGGGCCGCGTGAAGCGGCCCGCCCGATAGTCTTAGCGGATCACGTAGGGCAGCAGGCCCAGGAAGCGGGCACGCTTGATCGCCTGGGCGAGCTCACGCTGCTTCTTGGCCGAAACGGCCGTGATGCGCGAAGGAACGATCTTGCCGCGCTCGGAGATGTAGCGCGACAGGAGCTTCGTGTCCTTGTAGTCGATCTTCGGCGCGTTCGGGCCGGAGAACGGGCAGGTCTTGCGACGACGGAAAAACGGACGGCGACCGCCGCCGGCTGCGCCACCAGTAGCACCAAATGCCATGATTAAGCCTCCTCGCCTTCGCCGCCTTCAAAGCCGCCACCGTCGCGCTCACGACGCTCACGGTCCTTGCGCTCATCGCGGTCGCGCTTCTGCATCATCACGGAAGGCTCGGTCTCGAGTTCTTCGACGCGGATGGTCATGAAGCGAAGGATGTCTTCGTTGATGCGCATCTGACGTTCCATCTCGGCAACCGCCGGAGCGGGAGCGTTGACGTTGAACAGGGTGAAATGCGCCTTGCGGTTCTTCTTGATGCGGTAGGCGAGAGACTTCACTCCCCACATCTCGGTCTTGTCGATGGTGCCGCCATTCTGTTCGATGACGCCCTTGTACTGGTCGACCATTGCTTCGACCTGCTGCGGGGTGACATCCTGGCGAGCCATGAAGATATGCTCATAGAGAGGCATAGTGGGCCTTTCTCAGGTTTGAGGTTAGGCCTAAGCACTGCTTATCGAAGCGATCAGGCCGGTTTCGCGCGTCCGATCGGCGCCAAGCCCTTCGAGCCTGCAAGGCCCGAGCGGTTGTCGAAGGCGGAGACACCGGACGACGGGTCCGAAAACCCTGTATGGCCAAGCCACACCGTCCGTTCAGCCCCCGGCCGGAGCGAACGCGAAGCGGGGGCTATAGGCGATTTGTTTGCATAATGCAAATGGGCGTTGATGTGGAGCAAACGTCTAGTCCATCCCACCGCACGTCATCACCGGCACAAGGCCGGTGATCCCGATGGATTGTAACGCCGCRCTTTTCGGATCGGGATGGCCGGGACAAGCCCGGCCATGACGGAGGAGGCTGTCTTTACCGTTGATAGCCTTATCAGCCAAGAAACAGAGCTATGGTCAACGACTCCGTCTAGGCTAAAACAATCCTATGAAAGCTCCTCCTCTTCGCCTCGGCGTCAATATCGACCACGTTGCAACCGTCCGGAACGCCCGTGGCGGGCATCATCCCGACCCGATCCGGGCGGCTCATATGGCCGTCTTGGCTGGGGCCGACGGCATTACGGCTCATTTGCGGGAAGACCGGCGGCATATCCGCGATCAGGATATGGACCGCCTCAAGCGGCAGCTCTTCGTGCCGCTCAATTTCGAGATGGCCGCGACGCCGGAGATGATCGACATCGCCACGCGCATCCACCCCCATGCCTGCTGCCTCGTGCCGGAAAAGCGTGAGGAGCGGACCACGGAAGGGGGGCTCGACATCATCGGTGGCGCTTCCCATCTGCGGCCGATGATTCAGCAGCTGAAGGGCGAGGGCATCCGCGTGTCCCTCTTCGTGGAGCCTGAGATCGACGTGATGGACGCCGCCTGCGATCTCGGTGCCCCCGTCGTGGAACTCCATACTGGCACCTATTGCGAGGCTGTGGTCGCAGGAGACCAGGCAAGGATCGACCGCGAACTGGAGCGCTTGCGCCGCGCAGCGGAGCACGGCGCGCGCGCCGGCCTCGAGATTCATGCGGGGCACGGGCTCGCCCTGGATTCGGTCCGGCCCGTGGCGGCGATTCCGCAGGTCATGGAACTCAATATCGGCCATGCTCTCATCGGCGATGCCATCTTCGTGGGTCTCGACGAGGCCGTGCGCGCCATGCGTGCCGCCATGGACGAGGGCCGGGCGCAAGTGAGCGCATGATTCTGGGAATCGGGTCCGACCTCTGCGATATCCGCCGCATCGAGCGCTCCCTCGAACGCTTCGGAGACCGGTTTACGCACCGGATCTATACGGAGGGCGAGCGGGCCCGCAGCGACCGCAGGGCTGCGCGCGCGCCTTCCTATGCGAGACGCTTTGCCGCCAAGGAGGCCTGCGCGAAGGCCCTGGGCACGGGCTTGAGCCATGGAGTGTTCTGGCGCGACATGGAAGTGGTCAACCTGCCCACCGGACGGCCCACCATGCGCCTCACGGGCGGCGCCCTGGAGCGCCTGCGTGTCATGACGCCGGAGGGCTATGAGCCGGTGGTCCATGTATCCCTGACGGACGATCCGCCGCTGGCTCAGGCCTTTGTGATCATCGAAGCGCTCCCCATAAAGGAGAAGGCCGCGTTGCGGCAGAACCCGCCATAGGCTAGAGCTTGGCCCGTGGAGGGCGCTTGCCCACCACCAAGCCGCGCGGCTCGACATCCCCGAGAGCGGTTTGCACTCCTGCATAAGAAGTGCAAACCGCTCTCGGCTGCCGCGACAATGGACGATGGTTTTCGAGCCATCGCACGTCATGATTCAAGGGTCGATCACAGTGAGCGACAACGCCAAGCAAACCATGGGTAGCACCGTGAAGAAAAAGGAAGAAGAAGGCCTCTGGGAGACCATTAAGGTCATTATCCAGGCGCTCCTGATCGCGGTCGTGGTCCGCACCGTGCTGTTCCAGCCCTTCAACATCCCGTCGGGCTCTCTGATCCCGACCCTGCTGATCGGCGACTACCTGTTCGTCTCGAAATACGCCTACGGCTATTCGAAGCACTCGATTCCGTTCAGTCCGCCAGTTTTCTCGGGCCGCATTTTCGGCTCCGAGCCGAAGCGCGGCGACATCGCCGTCTTCAAGCTGCCGAAGGACAACTCCACTGATTACATCAAGCGTGTAATCGGCCTGCCGGGCGACCGGATTCAGGTTCTCGGCGGCGTACTTCACATCAACGGCCAGCCGATCCAGCGCGAGCGCGTGGAAGACTATCAGACGGTGGACGATTACGGACGCCAGACGGCTGTGCCGCGCTACAAGGAGACGTTCCCCGACGGCTCCAGCCATTTCGTAATCGAGCTGAAGGGCGACCGCGCCTATTGGGACAATACCGAGGTCTATACGGTGAAGCCCGGCCATTACTTCATGATGGGCGACAACCGGGACAACTCCACCGACTCGCGCGACGAGGCGAGCGTCGGCCAAGTTCCGGCCGAGAACCTCGTGGGCCGTGCCGAGATCATCTTCTTCTCCATCGACGAGAACGCATCCCTGTGGCGGTTCTGGGATTGGCCCCAGCAGATCCGTTGGAACAGGATCTTCGAGCGGATCAAGTAACCAGTGGCCCGTCGCAAGCCGAACCTCGACGAGCTGGTCAAGAAGCTCGAATACGACTTCCAGAGGCCCGAATTGCTGGATGAAGCGCTCACTCACGTGAGCGCTCCGAAATCCGGTGGGCAGAGTTACCAGCGGCTGGAATTTCTCGGAGACCGTGTCCTCGGTCTCGCCATTGCCGAGATCCTGTTCAAGGCCTTCCCCACGGCGCCTGAGGGCGAGTTGTCCCGACGCCTCGCCGAGCTGGTCCGCCGCGAAAGCTGCGCCGAGATCGCTGAGGCCTGGGATGTCGGCCCTTATCTCAAGCTCGGCGCGGGCGAGGCCCATTCCGGCGAGCGCCGCAACCAGACCATTCTGGCGGATGTGTGCGAAGCGATCATCGGCGCCGTGTTCATCGATGGCGGCTACGAGGCCGCCATGAGTCTCGTCGAGCGCTCTTTCAGGGATATCATGGAGACGCCGCGCCGGCCTTTGCGCGACCCCAAGAGCGCCCTGCAGGAATGGGCGCAAGGACGCGGCCTGCCGCCGCCGACCTACACCGTGGCCGAACAGACCGGGCCGGATCATGCGCCGAAATTCCGCGTGATGGTGAAGGTTAAAGGCGCAGAAACAGAATTTGGCCACGGCACATCGAAGCGCATCGCGGAACAGGCCGCCGCGCGAAGCCTTCTCTTAAGAGAGGGCGTCTGGACGGAGGAAGAACATGGAGCAGTCTGAGGCCACCAATACGAAAGCGGGTTTCGTAGCTCTCATCGGCGCGCCCAATGCGGGTAAATCGACCCTGCTCAATTCGCTGGTGGGCTCGAAGGTCTCCATCGTCTCGCGCAAGGTGCAGACCACCCGCGCCCTGGTGCGCGGCATCGCCATCGAAGGCGTCGCGCAGATCGTCTTCGTGGACACGCCCGGCATCTTCAAGCCGAAGCGCCGTCTCGACCGGGCGATGGTGACATCGGCCTGGGGCGGAGCGGGCGACGCGGATGTGATCGCGCTGCTGCTCGACGCGCGCAAAGGCATCGACGAGGAGGCCGAGGCCATCCTTGAGAAATTGCCTGAGCTTAAGCGTCCCAAGGTGCTGATCCTCAACAAGATCGACCTCATCGAGCGCTCCAAGCTCCTGGATATGGCGGCGAAGCTGAACGAGAAAGTGCCCTTCCTGCACACTTTCATGATCTCGGCTCTTAAAGGCGACGGCATCGAGAAGCTGAAGCGTCAGCTTGCCGAGATGATGCCCGAAGGTCCGTGGCTATACCCGGAGGATCAGATCTCCGACGCGCCCCTGCGCATCCTCGCCGCCGAGATCACCCGCGAGAAGATCTACGAACGCCTCCACGAGGAGCTGCCGTATCAATCGACTGTCGAGACGGATCAATGGCAGCAGCGGCCTGACGGCTCCGTACGCATCGAGCAGACGGTGTTCGTGGAACGCGACAGCCAGCGCAAGATCGTGCTTGGCAAGGGCGGTCAGACCATCAAGGCAATCGGTCAGGCCGCGCGCAAGGAAATCGCCGAAGTTGCCGAAGCGCCGGTGCATCTCTTCATCTTCGTGAAGGTGCGTGAGAACTGGAGCGACGATCCGGAGCGCTACCGCGAGATGGGTTTGGAATTCCCGCGCGGATAAGCGCGCAGTAGTTGGAATAATCAAAAGCCGCGAGAGGCATCGAACCTCTCGCGGCTTTGTTTTTACTGCTGATTCTGACCTTGCAGCAGCGGGGTAATGCGGCGCAGGGTGGCGCGGCGGTTTCTCTGCTCGGGGCCCTGCGAGTTCACCTTGAGGTATTCCTCGCCATAGCCTTGTGTCGTCAGGTTCTCGGCCGGAATCTGAAACTGCTGCGACAGTATCGTCGCAACGGTTTCAGCACGCCGGTCGGAAAGCGTCAGGTTGTCCTCGTTCGAACCGACCGCATCCGTGTGACCTTCGACCAGGAAGATCTCGTTCGGATTGCGCGAGATGGCTTGGCGAAGCCCCTCGGCGATGGCACCAAGCGATCTTACCTGATCGCCAGGAAGCTCCCACGAGCCGAACTCGAAGTTGATGGTGTCCACGTCCACGCGGCGCATGCGCTCGCGCAGCGGCTGGCTGCGGCGAACCTCATCGAGGGTATAGGCCCGCTCGATGCGCTCCACCGGCGGCGCGGTGAAAGCCTCGACGATATCGGCCTCCGAGGCGCGTTCCGTCTCCACGATATATTCCTCACGCGGAATGCGGACGACCGGCGGAGGCAGTCGGAGAACTTCCTCCTCCACATAGCCATAACCCGGGCGAGCGACGCCGCCGCTGCGGCGGTTCTCGATCAGCACGACCTCGCGGCCGGCGGGCTCGCGGCGGGTACGACGGATGAGATTGCCGTATTCGTCACGCACCGACACGATCTCGGAACCGTCAGGACGGCGCACGATGGTGACCTCCTCGTTGCCGCCGCGGCGCTCCACGCGAACATCGTCAGCTCCATAAATCCGGCGGAAGCGATCGCTCTCGTCGTGACGGATGATGACGTCGTTGCCCTCGCGGATGATCGTGCGGTTGCCGGGCTCCTCGATGATCACGCGGTCGCCTTCACGACGCTCCCGGCGCTGGCTGCGCAGGTCGTCGATGCGCACGCGAGAGGGATCGAGCGGTTGCGTGGTGCTTGGCGCTGCCTGGGGAGCGACTGGCGCCGCCGCGCCCGGTCGTGTCTGCGGTGCGGCAGGGGCGGGCGGAGTGGGCGGGCTCGGAGGCGCGCTGGGCTGCGCCTGTGGAGCGGACGGTGCCGGAGCAGGTGCTGCCGGAGGCGTCGGGCGGGATGGGGCCGTTGGCTGAGCGGAAGCGGGAGGTGCCGGCGGGGTGCGCGGCTGATCCGGGGTTCGCGGGTCATCGCGGCCCGGCCGGCCGGTATCTGCTGGACGTGGTGCGCTCGGCGCAGTGCGCTGCTCCTGCGATGGCGCAGGGGGCGTTGTTGGCCGGGCGGCAGGCGGAGCAGCAGGACGGGCAGGCGTATCCGGGGCCTGCTGCGGGCGCTGGCGCTCGGTAGGGGCTTGTTCGCGAGGAGCCTGCTCGCGCTCCTGGGCTGACGGGCGCTGCGGGCGTGCAGGGGCGTCCGCCGGGGGCTGAGCCCGTTCAGCGGGTGCCGGGCTCGGGCGGGACGGTGCGTCCGGCGCTGCCGGGCGCTCAGCCGGAGGCCTCTGCTCACGATTGGGGCGCGGCGCGGCGGGGCTGTCATCGGGGCTGGCTGCGCGAGGAGCACGGGGAGCCTCGGCACCGCCGCCTTGGTCGCCGCCACGCTGCCCGCGCGGGCCACCTCCTTCATTGCCTCCGGGCCGTCCCTGCCTGCGCTGGGGCTGAGCATCGTCGCTATCTTGGCCAGGCCGCGCCCGGGGCGGCAACTGGCCCGGCTCGGCGGGCTCGGCCTGGGCTAAGGTGATTGGGTCGGGAGCCCGCGATGGGAGAGCCGAGGCGTTCACCGACAGCAGCATGAGGGGCAGGGCGGTACTCGCAAGAAACAGGTTGGAGATCTTCATGATCCTCAATTTCAATATCTAGAGAATGGGATGTTCGTGAATGCCAAGCTGTCCCGATGGTTCCAATTTCGGGCGAAAATCAGGTTGRACGATTTTTTAAGAAATTCATCCGATGCTCTTGGAAAATATGGAAAAATGCCGTTCGAGTGCTTACATTCCGGGAGCAGTCGAAAACCGCCTTTGAGAGCTTTCTCAGCACATGCAATGGACCGATGAAGGCGTCGTACTCGGCGTCCGCAAACATGGCGAAACGAGCGTCATCCTGGAATTGATGACGCGCGAACACGGCCGCCATTCCGGCTTGGTGCATGGAGGTCGCTCCAAGACCCTCCAGCCGGTTCTTCAGCCCGGAAACACGGTGCAAGCGACATGGCGGGCGAGGCTCGACGAGCACCTCGGAAATTTCCAGGTCGAAGGCACGACATTACGCGCGGCGCGGCTCATGAATTCATCCATGGCGCTCTATGGGCTTGGCGCACTTGCCCATCTGCTGCACTACGTCCCGGAGAGGGACCCGCACTTCGCCCTCTATGAAACCCTGACGGTTCTGGTGGATCATCTGGACGATCCGGATCTCGCACCGGCGCTCTTCGTACGGTTCGAACTTGCCATGCTGGCCGAACTGGGCTTCGGGCTGGACCTGTCCTCCTGCGCCGCCACGGGTACCGAGCGGGATCTCACCTATGTCTCGCCCAGGAGTGGGCGGGCGGTGAGCGCGGATGCCGGGGAGCCCTACAAGGACCGCCTTCTCAAGCTTCCCGGCTTCCTGATCGGCCAGTCCCGTTCCAACCGGCCGGGCGAAGAGGAGATCAGGGCAGGATTTGCACTCACGGACTTCTTCCTGCATCTGAACGTCTTCGATCCCCAGGGACAGCGCGCCCCGGAGGAACGGGCGCGTTTCGTCGCACTGGCGACAGCCGGAGATGAATAAGTGATTAGTGGTTGATCGGTATTGGTTTTTCGCTCATCCGGCACGCCTCCAAAAACGCCGACAAACTACAAACTCACAACAAACATCCTGATGTTTCTGTTATGTTCTCATCTCAGGTGATAAAGAAGCGATTCGCAGTTGAGGAATTCGATTAATGGGTAAGCCGGTCAATCCACCGTCTGGCGGCGAGATCGAGAACATCAATCTCAAGGACGCCCTGGAAGAGCGCTATCTCGCATACGCGCTTTCCACCATCATGCACCGCGCGCTGCCGGACGCGCGAGACGGGTTGAAGCCCGTCCACCGCCGCATCTTGCACGCCATGCGGCTTTTGAAGCTCGACCCCAAGTCGGCTCCGAAGAAGTGCGCGCGTATCGTCGGCGACGTGATGGGTCAGTACCACCCGCACGGCGACCAATCGATCTACGATGCTCTGGTGCGCATGGCGCAGGATTTCGCCCAGCGCTATCCGCTGGCGGACGGGCAGGGCAACTTCGGCAATATCGACGGCGATAACGCCGCCGCCATGCGTTACACCGAGGCGAAGCTGACGGAAGTAGCGCGTCTTCTGCTGGAAGGCATCGACGAGGATTCCGTCGATTTCCGCGAGACCTACGATCAGGCGAACGAGGAGCCGGTGGTTCTGCCTGCCGCCTTCCCGAACCTGCTCGCCAACGGCTCCCAAGGCATCGCGGTCGGCATGGCGACATCGATCCCGCCGCACAACGCGGCGGAGCTGTGYGACGCGGCTTTGCATCTCATCACGAAGCCCAGTGCGACGACCGAACAACTGATGCAATACGTGCAGGGTCCGGATCTTCCGACCGGCGGCATCATCGTCGACACGCCGGCTTCCATGGTGGAGACCTACAACACGGGCCGCGGCTCGTTCCGCGTGCGTGCGCGCTGGAACAAGGAAGACCTCGGGCGCGGCAATTGGCAGATCGTCGTCACCGAGATTCCGTATTCGGTGCCGAAGTCCCGCCTGATCGAAAAGATCGCGGAGCTGCTGCAGGAAAAGAAGCTGCCGCTTCTCGCCGACGTGCGCGATGAATCGGCGGAAGACATTCGCGTCGTGCTGGAGCCGCGCGCGAAAACCGTCGATCCGATCATCCTTATGGAATCGCTGTTCAAGTTGACCGAGCTTGAAAGCCGCATTCCCATGAACGTAAACGTACTTGCCGGCGGCAAGGTGCCGAAGGTCTTAAGTCTGGCGGAATGTCTGCGCGAATGGCTCGACCATCGCCGCGAGGTGCTGATCCGCCGTTCCACGTTCCGGCTGAACGCCATTGACCGGCGCTTGGAGATCCTGGGCGGCCTGCTCATCGTCTATCTCGACCTCGACCGCGTGATCAAAATCATCCGCGAGGAGGACGAGCCCAAGCAGGAGCTGATGCGCTTCTTCAAGCTCACCGAGGTCCAGGCCAACGCCATTCTCGACACGCGCCTGCGCTCGTTGCGCAAGCTCGAGGAGATGGAGCTCAAGCGTGAGCAGAAGAACCTGCAGGACGAGAAGGCCAAGATCGAGGAGCTTCTGGGCTCCGAGAAGATCCAGTGGAAGGCCGTTTCCGCCGACATCAAGGAGGTCCGCAAGACCTTCGGGCCGGACACGGCGATCGGCCGCCGCCGCACCACCTTCGCCGAAGCGCCGGACACCTCCGACATCGATTTCGCGGAGGCTATGATCGAGCGCGAGCCGATCACGGTCATCGTCTCCGAAAAGGGCTGGATCCGCGCCATGAAGGGACACCAGGAGGATATCTCCTCGGTGCAGTTCAAGGGCGACGACAAGCTTAAGACCTCGTTCTTCGCCGAGACGACGTCCAAGATCATCGTGGTGGCGAATAACGGGCGCTTCTTCACGCTCGACGCGTCGAAGCTGCCGGGCGGTCGCGGCTTCGGCGATCCGATTCGCCTGATGGTCGATCTGGAAGAGGGCGCGGACTTCATCTCTGCCTTCCCGTACAAGGCGGGCACGAAGCTGCTTGTAGTGGGCACCGACGGACGCGGTTTCATCGTGCCGGCCGACGAGACGGTGGCCAACACCCGCAAGGGCAAGCAGATCCTGAATCTGGATGCGCCCTCGCTGATGGTCGTGTGCGCGGATGCGGATGGCGACCACGTCGCGATCATCGGCGAGAACCGCAAGCTCCTGATCTTCCCTGCGAAGCAGGTGCCGGAAATGACCCGAGGCAAGGGCGTTCGCCTCCAGCGCTACAAGGACGGCGGCATCTCAGATGCCAAGGTCTTCAAGCTGAAGGAAGGCCTGACCTGGAAGGACACGGCGGGCCGCACCTGGACCGTCGCGAAGGAAGACCTGCGCGACTGGATGGGCGACCGCACCGAAGCGGGCCGCCTGCCGCCGAAGGGCTTCCCGAAGTCCAACAAGTTCGGTGAGTAACGGCCTCCACGATGGGCACCATGCGTTGCATGTTGAGCGCATGATGCTCGTCGAGGTCGGCTTTACCGTTGCATTGGGACTTGCGGTCGGCGGTTGGATCGCGAGTCTTCTGGGTGCGATTTATTCGGTGATGTCGTTCGCTGCTCCCAAGGCTCAGGCTCGCTGGCAGGCCTGGGCCTTTCTTGTAGGTATGTGCGCTTTGTGCCTCGCGACCCTCGGCGGGATTATCGCCTCCAAGTCGCTGTTTCAGGATGGCAGAACGGTGCCCGCGTTTCTTCTGCTCATCCTGCCGGCTGCGGCGGGAAGCGTCTTTCTGTTCAAGCGGTTGAGACGATAGCTGGCGTTAATCGAGCGGCGTAGAAATGAACTCGGGCAGTGCCTCGGCGCGTTCCGAGAGTGCGGCAAGGGCCGGATAATCGGCGGCTGATATGAAGTCTTTGAGCACAAATTGCGTGAAGCGCCACGCGACGGCCGTCGTGATGTCGGCCTGCGAGAACCGGCTGCCGAAAACCCACTCCTGTGTGGAATCGATTTCGCTCTCCAGAAGATCGTAGGCTGTCGTAAGCTGGTTCTCGATCCGGTCGAGCCAGGGCCTGTGCTTTTTGTCGGCGGGGCGTTGAGCATCCTCGTAATGAGCGTGAACCGTTTTCTCGGCAGCGACCAGGGCGAGGCCTATGATGCGCTGGAAGCGGGCGTAATCCCTGTCGTTGCCGGGTGTGAACAGGCGCTCAGGAGGTGCGAGCCGCTCGACATATTCGAGGATCAGGGTGGAATCCATCAGCACGGTTCCGTCGTCGAGCACGAGGCTCGGCGCCTTCACCACCGGGTTGATCGCCGCGAACGTGTCGTAATGGCGGAAAACCGAGACGGCCTCATGTTTGAATGGCAGGTCCATGACCTTCATGGAGATCGCGACGCGGCGCACGAAAGGTGAATCCGTCATGCCGATGAGGCGCATGTTCTTTGATCCTTGTCCTGACCGCTGCCGAGTCGCAGCAGACGGCGGAGAGGAGATTGGCATAACCCTAAACTCAAGAACATTGTCTTGGCGCTGGCGCATCAAAATTGTAATGAACTTACATTAGAAGCAGCGGACCAGTGAGGCGATGTTGGAATCCGTAATCAAACTTGCTGTCGTAATCGCTTTGAACGGCGCAGTCAGCGGATTCGCAGGCTGGGGCTTCACAAGCCTGCTCGACTATTTCGACGTCTTCGGCTCCGGGCCGCAATCCGGCCTATCCAGAAGCCTCGGAATCCTTTTCATCGGCTTTCCCTTGTCCTGGCTGAGCATTTTTATCCTGCTCATGGCAACACACGGATTGCGGGCCGAACCCGCTATTGGGAGCTGGGGTTTCGTGGGAGCGTCGGCTCTGGGATTCATCATCCTGTTCGTGGGCTATTACGCCATTCTTTTCGCGAGCCGCTGAACAGGCGCGTAAAAACGATAGGCTTCAGTCGAAGCGCACCCAGCCGGTTGGAGCCAATCGCTCCTGCGGCGTGAAGCGGGCCTTATAGCCCATCTTCTTCGATCCCTCGACCCAGTAGCCGAGATAGAGATAAGGCAACCCCATCGCCTTCGCGCGGCGGATGTGGTCGAGGATCATGAAGGTGCCGAGGCTGCGGTCCTGATGGTCGGGATCGTAGAAGGAATAGACCATCGACAGGCCGTCGCTCATGGCGTCGGTGAGGCAGACGGCGATCAGGTCGCCTTCGCCCTTGCCCGTGATGCCGCTGTCGATTCCGCGGCGGCGGTATTCGACCAGATTGGTATCCACATGGCTGTCCTCGACCATCATGGAATAGTCGAGCACCGTCATGTCGGCCATACCGCCATCGGCATGACGGGAATCGACGTAGCGGCGGAACAGCGAATATTGCTCGGAAGAGGGTCGGTTCGGCAGATCGACGCCGATCAGATCGGCGTTGTTTTTCAGAACCCGGCGCAGATTACCCGAGGGCACGAACTCGTTCACGAGGACGCGGATCGAGACGCAGGCCCGGCAGGTATCGCAGGCTGGCCTATAGGCGATGGTCTGCGAGCGACGGAAGCCGCCTTGCGTCAGAATCTCGTTCAACTCCCGGCCCCTTCGTCCCACGATATGCGTGAAGACTTTGCGCTCCTCCTTGCCCGGCAGGTAGGGGCAAGCGGAAGGTGAGGTCAGGTAAAACTGCGGTGCGTCGCGGGAGTGACTCGTCAAGCCGGCAAGCCTTGTGGAGAAACCTTGAGCGCTGAATCAACGCCCAAGGATAACATTGGTGCCCGCTACGTCCAGGGCAAGATCCAAGACATCGCGCCTTTGTGCTTAGGCCCGTACGATCATCATCCCGGTCAGGAGGTCGCGGATGAAACGCCGGTCGTCCCGCATGAAACCCACAAGCACATCGCAGGCCCAGAGCAGGAAGGTCGAGATCGCCACGTAGAAGAAGAGCGCGTGGACGGCGGCGGAGAGCATGGACGCGCCCCGACCCGTCTGCGGATCGATGACCTTCAGGCCCATGGTCCGCATACCGACAGTCGCCTGCGAGGCGCCGCCGATGGTCACGGCGTTGTAGACAATGAAGATCAGCGCGGTGAGAGGGAGTGCGAAGAATAAGCCCCAGCCGAGGCCCAGAGTGATGATGCYGAGAAAGAAGATGCCGATGGAGATCAGCACCACCCATAGGGCGATCACGAGGAGGTCGATGAGATAGGCCCAGAAGCGCCGTGCGATGACGCCCTCCGTGGCGCGGGTATCCAGGGGATACGGGCGATAATCCACGGTGGGCGGGTAGGGCTGGTTGACCATCATTTAATCCTCAATAGGCGGCTTCGGACAGGCCGCGGGAATCGACCCGCTTCGGCTCCAGCCCCTCCGCCGCCAAGGCCTCGAACACCTCCAATGTATGCTGTCTGTCGCGAGTTTCGATAGTGATGTCGATGGAAACGCCCTTGGCGGGCACATCGAGATAAAGCCGCCCGTGGGAAACCTCCAGGATGTTGGCGCCCAGGCCGCCGAGCAGGGTTGCCACGCGGCCGAGCAGTCCCGGCCTGTCGTTGGAGGTGATGCGGAAGGAAGCGATGCGGTCGTCGCGCTCCAATTCACGCACCATCACAGAGGCCAGGATGCGGGCGTCGATATTGCCGCCGCAGAGTACGAGGCCGACCCGCTTGCCCTCGAAACGCTCGGGCTGCGCCAGCATGGCGGCCAAACCCGCCGCGCCCGCGCCTTCCGCCATAGTCCGTTGCAGGGTGGCATAGGCATTCACGGCACGCTCGATCAGGGGCTCGTCGACGGCGATGATGTCCGGCACGAGGTCGCGCACGATGGGCAGCGGCAATTGCCCCACCGTCTTCACGGCAATGCCCTCGGCCAAAGTTGCGCCGCCGATGGGCTGGTTCTCGCCCCGGATCGCATTGCGGAACGATGGATAGAGAGCCGCCTCCACGCCGATGATCTCGATGGACGGCTTCAGGGCCTTGGCGGCAATCGCGATGCCGGAAATCAGACCGCCGCCGCCGATGGGGACGACGATCTGGTCCAGATCCGGCGCATCCGCCAGCATTTCGAGCGCGATGGTGCCCTGACCGGCCATGACTTTGGGGTCGTCATAGGGGTGAACGAAGACAAGGCTCTCGCTGGCGGCGATCTCCTGGGCCTTCGCGGCGGATTCGTAGAGGGTCTCACCAAACAGGATGACTCGCGCTCCGTAAGAGCGGGTGTTCTCGGCCTTCACCAGGGGCGCGCTTTCCGGCATGACGATGGTGGCCGGGATGCCGAGGCGGCGCGCGTGATAGGCGACGGCCTGGGCATGGTTTCCCGCCGACATGGCGATCACGCCACGCTGGCGCTCCTCCGCCGTCAGGCTTTCCAGCTTCGTCACCGCGCCGCGCTCCTTGAAGGAGCCCGTGGGCTGCATGTTCTCGTGCTTCACGCAGACGGTCGCGCCGGTGAGTTGGGACAGGCGGGGCGACGGGACCAGCGGCGTGCGCAAAACCTGCCCCTGGATCACGGTGGCGGCGCGCTCCACGTCCTCGACGGTGATGGCGTAGTTGGCCAAGGTCTTCCTCCGGTCGTCTTCCATTATAGCCCTTAAACGGGCCTTGGTGTTGGATCTTGAAAGCCCAGCAGGCCGCCGGGCCTGAAGATCAGAAAGATCACGAGAGCGGCATAGAGGGCTATGTCGCGTCCTTCAATGGGTAGATAAGCCGACCAGAGGGTTTCGAACAATCCCACAATGAAACCTCCTAACATCGCGCCCGGGACCGAGCCGATCCCGCCGATGATGGCTCCGATGAGGGCCTTGAGGCCGTATTGGAACCCTCCCGCGAAGCCCAATCCGCCATATTGCGCCACGATTAGGAGGCCGGAGAGCCCCGCCATCGCGCCTGCCAGGGCGAGAGTCTGCGTGAGAAGGCGAGGGCCGTTGACGCCGAGCAACGCCGCCGCGCGAGAATCATCGGCGTAGGCCCGCCATGCCCGGCCGAAGCCCGTCGCCTTCATGACCCAGAGAAGGCCAAGGCCCGCCGCTACACCTAGGCCCGAGGTGACCGCGCTGATCGGCGTCAGGCTGACGAGGAAATCGCCGGATCGCGCCAGCGCCCAGGCCTCGGACCAGATCGGCGGCAGCCAGACCGTGACCGGGCTTTGCACGATGCGAAGATATTCCATCAGCGCGAGCGATAACCCGACCGTCGCGATCAGGCTGGGCTGAGAGCTTTTGGTCTTGATCATGCCGATGGTGAAATACCCACCGACGGCGCTGTGGATGGCTCCGGCGAAAAGCGCCCCGACCAATCCTGCGGCGAGGCCAAGGACGGGCGATGTGAAGCCCGATACGAGCAGAATGGAGGTGCCCGCAATCGTCGCGGCAGAGCCCACGGCGGCAAGCTCACCGAAGGCTAGATTGACCCGGTTGCTCATGCCGAAGACGAGGGCATAAGCCACCGAGAGAAGGGTGTAGATGGCGGTGCGCGGCAGGCTGACTAGGATCTGCTGCATCCAATAGGCGACGGCGCCCGGCACCTCGATCACGTCGGCATCGGCCCTGCTGCCCGGATCGGCGGCAACGCCCTCAGGGGTTTCCAGATAATAGCGCTTCAGAAGATAAAGGCTTGCCCCAGAGACAGGCCCTTCCTCGGTCTCCAGCCCGGTGAGTTCCGCCTTGTTCGATGACAGCCCTTCGGCGGCGAACTGGCAGATTGCGAAACGCTCAAGCGGCGGGCGGTCAGGGTATTGGGCGAGATAGATAACGTGGAGGCTGCGCGGGGTTTGACCAGCCTGCATCCGCTCGACCGTGATCGTTGCGCCCGAATTGAGCGCCGGAAGGGTGGAGCGACAGACGCGTGCCTGCTCCGCGTCGATTGAAAGCCCGCATGCCGCGAGAAGGCAAAGGCCCAGTAGGCTGGCGGCAAGCCGCGCCATCCGGAGGACGCCTGAACCTTTCACGTGGGAGCCCTAAGGAACGATCAGGCCTATGCCTTCAGCTTCTCCGCAACCCGAGGCGCGAAATAGGTGAGAATGCCGTCGGCACCGGCACGTTTGAAGGCAAGCAGACTTTCCATCATGGCGCGTTCACCATCGATCCAGCCGTTATTGGCAGCGGCCTGGATCATCGCATACTCGCCGGAGACCTGATAGGCGAAGGTTGGCACGGCGAAGGTCTCCTTCACCCGTTGCACGATATCGAGATAGGGCATGCCGGGCTTGACCATGATCATGTCCGCGCCCTCTTCGAGATCGAGTGCTACTTCGCGCATGGCCTCGTCCGTATTGGCCGGGTCCATCTGGTAGGTGCGCTTGTCGCCGATGAGGGTCGCGGAGGTGCCGATGGCATCACGGAACGGGCCATAGAAGGCGGATGCGTATTTCGCCGCGTAGGCCATGATCTGCACATCCAGGAAGCCTGCCTCGTCGAGCCCTGCGCGGATGGCAGCAACGCGTCCATCCATCATGTCCGACGGGGCGATCACATCCGCCCCGGCTTCCGCCTGGCACACGGCCTGACGCACGAGAAGGGCAACGGTCTCGTCGTTGAGAATCCGGTCGCCGTCCATCACGCCGTCATGGCCGTGGCTGGTATAAGGGTCGAGCGCCACGTCGCAGATAATGCCGATTTCGGGAACGGCGCGCTTGATCTCGCGCACGGCGCGGCAGACCAGATTGCGGCTGTTGAGGGACTCGGAGCCGGTCGGATCGCGAAGGGCAGGGTCCGTATAGGGAAACAGGGCGATGGCCGGAATGTCTAGAGCGGCCGCGCGCTCGGCTTCCCGCACGGCTTCACCGATGGTCAGGCGTTCCACGCCCGGCATCGAGGCGACAGCCTCGCGCCCGCTTGTGCCTTCCACAATGAACAGCGGCCAGATCAGGTCGTTCGTGGTCAGCACATTCTCGCGCACCAGCCGCCGTGACCATTCCGCCTTGCGATTGCGGCGCGGGCGGTAGGCCAGGTTCAGGGAGGACGAAGCGGCTTCCTGAGCGGAGGGGCGGGGGAACGGAGACAGTTTAGACATGATCCTCATCCGACGCCGGCTTCGATGCGCCAGCGGCTGGCAGAGGGTTAGCACATTTAAATTGCTCTAAAAAAGGGAAAGCGGTCGCAGGAGGGGGTATTCAGGTGAATTTGATATCATGGCAGGTTGGAGCCCAGTGCCCGTTTTACCCAGCCCGCAGCAGCTTGATCGCTGAATCTCGCTCGAACATGTACAGCATCACCCGCAGGGCCTGTCCCCGCTCGCTGAGCAGTTCCGGATCCTTGTCGACGATCAGCCGGGCATCGTCCCGGGCCGCGCCCAACAGGTCGCCATCCACTTCCAGCCTTGCCAGCTTGAAGCCAGGCGTACCTGACTGCCGCGTTCCTAGAACCTCACCCTCGCCGCGAAGGCGCAAATCCTCCTCGGCGATCCTGAAACCGTCTTCGGTCTGGCGCATCATCTCAAGGCGCGCCTGGGCCACCTGTCCTAGAGGGCCTTTATAGACCAGCAAACAGGTGGATGATTTCGAGCCTCGGCCAATGCGGCCCCTGAGCTGATGAAGCTGCGCAAGGCCGAAGCGCTCGGCGTGCTCGATCACCATGATCGTGGCATTGGGTACGTCCACGCCCACTTCGATCACGGTGGTGGACACGAGAATCTTGGTCTCGCCACTGGAGAACCGCTCCATGGCGGCATCCTTGTCC
>NZ_JBFUMH010000053.1:0-32728 GCF_054049475.1 Microvirga sp. P5_D2
GGCGAAGCTCTCGCTGACGGCAAAGTGCCCTGCCGCCGCCCGGCAGGAATGGCCCGCCTCGACAAAGTCGGCGACCCGCACCCGAAGATCGAGAGAATAGCAGTGACCCATGATCCACCTCCCGTTCCAGCAAGTGAATCACAGATCGCACCAGGCCAAAACCCAGGAGTCGAATTTCCAGTCCGATGCTTTAATCCCATACTGCGCCGGGTAACGCGTCGAGTGGGATCTTGAGGTAGCGCTTTCCATTCTCCTCCGGCGCAGGCAACCGGCCGCCTGCCATGTTCACCTGAAGAGCGTGCAGGATCAGCTTCGGCATCGGCAGCTTGGCATCCCTGGCCTGGCGCAACGCGACGAACTCTTCTTCGTCGCGGGCCTTCAAGAGGTGAACATTCTCCGCCTTTTGCTGGCCGACCGTGCTCTCCCAAGCCGGGGCGCGTCCACCAGGCATATAGTCATGGCCGGGATATAGGCGCGTATCGTCCGGCAGGCTGAGGATTTTCTGAATGGTGCGCCACATGGCGCGCGCATCCCCGCCTGGAAAATCGCATCGCGCTGTGCCGAAATCGGGCATGAACAGCGTGTCGTGAATGAACGCCGCATCACCGATCACATAGGTGATCGAAGCAAGAGTGTGGCCGGGAGAAAAGATGACCCGCACATCCATTGAGCCGATCTGGAAAACATCGCCATCAGCGAACAGGCGGTCCCATTGCGAACCGTCCGTCGCAAGGCTGTTCGGAAGATTGTAAATCTTCTTCCAGAGCTGCTGCACCTCCACCACCCGGTCTCCGATGGCGGTCTGCGCACCGGTTTTCTCCTTCAGATAAGCGGCAGCGGAAAAGTGGTCCGCGTGAGGGTGTGTATCGAGAATCCACTCGACCGTGAGATCGTGCTCACGCACGAAAGCCAGCAGGGCATCGGCGGACCAGGTTGCAACCGATCCCGATTTCTCGTCGTAATCGAGCACCGGATCGATGATGGCGCAGCGCCGCGTCTCGGGATCGGACACGACATATTGAACGCTACAGGTCCGTCGTTCGAAGAAGGCATCGACCTGAGGCCGACCCCTGGATTGCTCACCGGCCGGTTGGGTTAAAGGCGCTGTGCTCATGACCCCTGCTCGTTTGGCGCAACCGCGTCTGCGACCGGTATTTTACCCCAGCCGCCGGACAAGCATCCTAATCAGGATCGCGGCTGCGGCACAATCCGGATGTAAGGCTTCGGGGATTTCCAGCCTCCCGGATAGATCTTGTTGGCCTCTTCGTCCGAGACCGAGCCCGCGATGATCACATCCTCTCCCTGCTTCCAGTTGACGGGGGTCGCGACCCGGTGCTGCGCCGTCAGCTGGAGGGAGTCGATGACGCGGAGCACCTCATCGAAATTGCGGCCTGTCGTCATCGGATAGACAAGGACGAGCTTGATCTTCTTGTCGGGACCGATCACGAAGACATTGCGCACGGTCTGGTTATCCGCAGGTGTTCTCCCCTCGGAGCTACCGCTTACGGTCGCGGGCAGCATTCCATAGAGCTTTGAGATCGAAAGATCCTGGTCGCCGATCATTGGGTAGTTCGGTGCATGGCCTTGCGTTTCCCTGATGTCCTCAGCCCATCGCGCGTGATTGCCGACAGGATCGACACTCAACCCGATGATCTTGACGTTGCGCCGGTCGAACTCGGGCTTGATCTTGGCCATATAGCCCAGTTCGGTCGTGCAGACCGGCGTGAAATCCTTTGGATGTGAAAAGAGTACGCACCAGGCATCGCCGATCCACTCATGGAAGCTGATCCGTCCGTCCGTCGTTTCCGCCTCGAAATCGGGCGCGACTTCGCCAATTTGGAGTGTCATGAAAGCCTCCTGCTGCCGATCTTATGCTGGGGATGAAGCTAACTCTGAAAAAAAGCGCGGTGAAGGCGCGCAAAGGGATAGCTTGGCAATATCAAGTGGCTGACAAAGGCGTATCGATCTGATGCCGGATCCGCTGAATGTAGAGATCGTAATATTCATCGAGCCCAAAATTTTTGCCCAGATCCCTGCAAAGCAGAATGATCTCAAGGGCTCGCTGCCACTCATGGCTGCGATAGGCATCGAGCATCGCGGAGTTTCGCTCGTTCAACGTCAGAAAATTTGGCCCCAAGGCGACATCCGCACGTCCTAGGACCGTGAAGATCCGCTCCAGCTCATTCTTTCCCCTGACCCGCATGTAGTCGATTTCAAGCACCGCAAACCGGTGGCGAACCGCCATGGCCGTCTTCTCACCCGTGATGATGGGAACACCGTATTGCTTTGTCAGGCCTTCGAGGCGAGAGGCCAGATTCACGGAGTCGCCTATCGCCGAATAATTGAAATGCAGGTCGGAGCCGAAATTGCCGACGACGCAAAGGCCCGTGTTCAGGCCGATGCCGATATTGAGCGGCGGAACCGGCTTGTCGTCGGCAGCCTCGTTCTGGTGGTGCTCATTGAGTTCACGAAGGCTGTCCAGCATCGCAAGAGACGCCTCGCAGGCATTCACCTCATGAGATGCATCGTCGAGCGGCGCATTCCAGAAGGCCATGATCGCATCGCCCATATACTTATCGATGGTTCCATGACGCTCCATGATGTCCCGGGTGAGCGGCGTGAAGAGCCGGTTGATGAGAGCGGTCAACCCTTGCGGATCGTCCTTGTAATATTCGGCAATGGTCGTGAAGCCGCGAACATCCGAGAAGAGAACGGTCAAMTCGCGCTGCTCTCCGCCGAGCGTCAGTTTCTCAGGCTTCTGCGCCAGCTGCTCGACCAGATCGGGGGAAAGATACTGGCTGAATGCGGACCTGATCCGGTAGCGGTCGGCCGAAACGGTCACGTAGTTGGTGCACACCAGAACCGCATAAACCAAAAGGCTCGAGATCAAGGGAAACGTGTAGTCGATCAGGAGATGGAGATAGGTGAAACAATACCAGGAGAGCCCGAGAGTCACGACGGCGGTCATGCCGCCGAGCACGAAGAGCGTTCCCGCATCAACCCTCGGCGCAGAGGCAATCAGGATCAGGCTCAGGATGGTCGCGAGGGCAAGTTCGACAACGGCCGTGTAACTTGGCCGGCTCAAGGTCGCGCCCGTGAGCGCGCTCTCCAGAAGCTGGGCATGCAGTTCGACGCCTGGAAGCGCCGGGTGAACGGGAGTGACCTTGAGGTCCAGAAGACCGGCGGCGGAGGTTCCGATCAGCACCATCTTGCCTGCGATGCGCTCGGCGGGCACCCGGCCTTCGAGAAGATCGATGGCGGAGATGTATCGTGCGGGATCGTGAGGTGCGAAATGAATCCAGATCCGCCCTTTGCCGTCTGTCGGAATTTCCAGATCCTGAACGCCGACGCTGCGTACGCCGCTCGCGTCCGTCTTGATCAGGGTGGCCCCTGACCCTGCGGTGACGCGCAGCATCTCAAGAGCAAGGGAGGGAACGACGACGCCGTTCGCGAGGGCGACAAGGGGAACGCGGCGGACAGTGCCGTCCAGCTCAGGATTCATCGAATAGATGCCGTGCCCCCGCGCCGCCTCGTCGAGCACGGGCAGATTCCGCAGCAGGTGTGGAAAATCGGTCAGGAAGGGGCGCGGATCGAGCCCCAGAGTCGCGATGCCCGATTGAGATGAGGGCTGAGCGACCGGTGCCGCTCCCGAGACCCGATAGCCCGATTGCCCGAGCACGACGTTCGACGCCCGAATGGCTTCGGCAAAGATGACGTCGTTACTGGGCAGGTGCCGGAGTGTTTCCCGCGTGCTCTCGTCTATCCCCTGAAACGTCTCGGCCGCGACTTCCGGCGAGCTGCGGTCCGGCTCGGGGAACAGCACGTCGAATCCGATCACGATGCTGCCGCGTTCGGCGATCTTCGAGACCATATCGGCCATCAACGTTCGCGGCCACGGCCATTGTCCCAAGGCCCGCAGGCTTCGTTCGTCGATATCGACGATGGTCACGAGCTCGTCGTGCGCATCGCGCGGATGCAGCATCTGATAAATGTCGAAGGACTTATGGCGAAGGGCCTCGATRGGCCCCGGGTCCCAAACCCGAAGCGCCAGGAGTTCGAAGAGAAGCAAGAGGCCGACGATGCGCCCCATGCCGATGCGACGCATGCCTCTCAGGAGGGACGTCATGATGGCCCCTCAGCTGTCTCCCGATTATCCGGATGATGTGGGCGCTCCGTTGATCCCATCAGGTTGCCATGAAAGATATCTGACGGGACAATCCGCAAAAGCATCGGCGCCTCACAGGACGAAGTCGGTGGAGCGCGGCAGCGCGCCTTCGATGGTCAGCTCCGTTCTCAACACTTCTCCACTCGTGAAGGTGACGACGGCGGCGACGTTGTTCTGGCCGCCCACGATGCGGTTCAGCCCTCCGATCGAGAGATCGAGCGACCAGCCTTGAGATGTCGCGATGAGATCCTCCCGGCCGACCTCGACGATCTCCCTGCCGTTCACGAAAACATCGACATCGGCGATATCCCCCCGTTTGAGCGGCACGCCCAGAACAGCCGTCTCGATTTGATGCGGTGAGACCAGGCGCGACGCTCCGTCTGTATTGTCGATGGCGTCCAGCCGCGAAAGGTCAGCCTCCGCTCCAATGCCGATTGCGGCGATCTGGGCACCGAACTCATTGTTCAGCCTCGCAAGCTCGCCCTCGGTCGATCCCTGCCCGGAGCCGTCGGAAAGGAAATACAGTATGTTTGTCTCATTGCCCTGATCCAAGTCCTGCAATTTGACATTGGCGGCCCGTAAAGCCTCGGCAAAGTTCGTCTCTCCACCGGCATCGAGACTCTTCAGGTAATTCGCAATCGTCCCGTCTCCTGCGCCCCCAAGATTGAAAGTGGCAGCCGCTGTGGGCAGTTCATGCGAGCCCGAGCCGGAAGTCGGGTCGGCAGCGCCATTGAAGGGAATGACAGTGATCGAGACGTCATAAGGAGAAAAGCCGAGATCGCGGATGCGCTGGGTCAACGCGATAAGGCCCGCGATTTCCGCATCCAATATGGTGTTCGAATGGCCGTCATTGTTCAAATCGCCGACCCGTGCCCCATCGAATTTTTCGGATGTGCTGCCGGAGACATCGACGAGGTAGAGAACGTTCATCTGCGGCTGCACGACTGGGCCGAGGCTGATGGCGATGTCGAGATCCGTCGTCGGCGTGGTCGTCGCAGACTGCGCGGCCATGGTGAGCGCAACAGCCTGATCGTTGAACTCAATCGTACCGCTCGCCGAAGCCGTTTTCTGGGCGGCTGAGAATGTTCCCGATCCTGTCACTGTCAGGGTCGCATTGGCGTTACCGGTCCCCCCTTTTGCGTCGGAAACTGTGTAGTTGAAGGTAATCGTCGCGGTTTGACCGGCGCTCAGTGCTTCGAAATCGTCGCCGGGATCGAAAACCAGATTCCCCGATGTATCGAAATGAACCGTGCCTTCGAGGGGAGACGTCCAACCCGTGACACGAAGGGTATCTCCATCCATATCGTGATCGTTGCCACGAACGTTCAGGATAGTTTGTCCGGTCTCGGCGACATTGGGAAGGGAATCATCGGCTGCGACAGGAGCGTCGTTTCGGCCCGAGATGGTCCAGGAAGCCGAAGTTGGAACGCGTGCGCCATCGATCAGGAGAGTGTAGTTGACAGTGATGGTCTCGGTCTCTCCCTGGCCCAGATGCTGATAGGCCGGATGGGAAGGATCGAGATAGAAGCTGTGTGAGCTTTCAATGTATCTCACGCCCGACGGCAGGGATGCTGGCAGGATCACGAGCGGCTCGGCTGCGCCGGAAGACGAAGTGCCGAAATCCGTCACGGCGGCGAGCCGCGCGAGTGGCCCATCCTCAACGGCCCGGCCACGCAGTGGCTCCGGAAGGGACGGAGTGATCGGCGTGATCTGATCGCGGATTTCCGAACGCTCCGGCATGATAAACCTGATGTTGAGCGGTGTCTGATCGGGAGGATCGATCGACATTTGGAAATTCGCCGGAATGATCAGTTCATGATCAGTGTCGCTACTTCCCCTCCTCTGCGGCTGGGGCGTGAAGACCTGGAAGAGGTTTTTTACGAAATCGTTGTCGCCACGAAGATCGTCGGCCGTTTTCGTGATCTGCGTAATCTGTGGTTCGGCGGCGGCGACAGGCGTCAGCAGGGTCGCCACACGGGGGTCCGAGACCGATGTGAGCACCCGGGAGTGATTGTTCCTGTCCAGGAGAACGACATGACCGACGCTTCCATCCGGCTCGGTCAGAACGGAGACCTTCGTAACCCCGCTCAATGCCGAGATTTCGGCCTGAACGGCGGTTCCCCGGATCGCCATAGTGGCGACGGGCGTATCGACCTTCATGTCGCCGGTCTTGGCGATCTGCCCCGCCACGAAGCCGATGACACCTTGAACGAGCGTGATTAGCGTCGAGTTGGACGTCGATCCTGCTGCATAGACCATGTCATTGAGGACGATGCGCGCATCGGCGGACAGAAGAAACACGGTTCCGTCATTGAACCGGATCGCAACCGTTGCATTCGATCCTGTCTGAACGACATCCCCTTTGACGACAGTGTCGCCTAAGCGTAGCTCGACAGGAACGCCGTTCCGCAGAACCGTTACGGAGCCGGATACTTTCTCCACACGGCCGATCGGAGGCCGCGACCCTGCCAGATCGGCAGCCTGGGCAGCTTGGGCATAGCGCACCGGCTGCTCATCCGCCGTCAGCGCCTCGACGGTGTCTCCCGTCAAGCTGGCGCCCTCGGGTGTGGTGAGGCCCGGGCGCCGCTCTCCCGTGAAGTAGTTCAGGATGATGGCCGTCGCATCCTGCCCGTTGAGAACGAGATCGGATCCGGACCGTTTGAAATCCCCGGTGAAGAGAAGGTCTTTGTCGGGGAAAACGATGGGCTTCTGGGAGTCAGCATGACGGCTCGACGCCTCCGCGGCATCGATTTGAATGTCGTAGATGCTGCCAACCGCGGATTGAAGCACGGCCGAGCCCTCTGTTCGGTGAATGATACCTGTTTCACCAAGACATTCCTACGAGAATCAAATCTCAGAGGCTCGACAACTGATTTTAATACTGGTCGATTCTATCAATGTTCCTTCTCTGGCGACACGAATATATTGAAATATTAGGGAGTACTCACAGAGAGACCTCACTTCTTCTCGGCCAAAAGAGCAATTAGCGTGATTACGGCATATCGGTGCTTTCCTGATGAATAGTTGCCTTGGATGTCACTCCGCCAGCCACGGGAATGGGCATCGCATCCGGCGCGGTGCATAGGTTCGTCATCTGCACGAGGCCGTAGCCGAAGGTGGCGTCCCGCCCGGGCTCGCCGAGGTCGCGCGTGCCGTCCTGCAATTGCTTCTGAAGGTTCTCGGCATCGGCTTCGGGATGAGTGGATCGCACCATTGCCATGGCAGCGGAGACGAAGGGAACCGCATAAGACGTTCCACTCTTCGCAGCGCTTCCACCATTAGCTTGTGCCGTTTGGATCTCGACACCGGGCGCCGCGAAAGTCACATACTGGCCATGGGTTGCGCGGCGGTAGACCTTGAGTTCCCGATCTACAGCCGTTACGGCGATCACGCCGGGATAAGCTGCGGGGTAGGACGGCTCGGCACCCGCGCCATTGTTGCCGGCAGCGGCCACAAGGATAATTCCCTGCGCGCGTGCGGCATTGATTGCGTCTTTAAGAACCTCGTTCGGCGGTCCTGACAGGCTGAGGTTGACGATCTTTACGCCACGATCCGCAAGAGCCTCGATCGCTCTGACTAGCGAGAGCACATCCGCTCTATCGGCAGTGCCGCTTACTTTGGAAAACGCATCGACCGCAACGAGCTTCGCCCGCGGCATCAACCCTGGTGCCGCGCTCCCCGCGCGCCCGACGAGCAGCGCCGCGATGGCCGTGCCATGATCCTTCGAGGAATTGCCCTCCGGCGCGTCGGAAGTGTCCACAACCTCAATGGATTGTCCTTTCAAAGCGTCGTGATCGAGACGGATGCCGGTATCGATGAGCCCGATTTTCGGTGGGGCCGCGCATTCATCGACGGCAGGAGGAGTCCAGCCGACCAGGATGGAGGCGTCGCAACCAGGCGCCGAACAAGCGGGCGCACCTTCATCAACATAATAAAATGTATCCAGATCAGCCGATGCCTGCAGATTGACCCGCTGAACGGCGCGTCGGGCCTGCGCGATGGACATGCCTTTGGGAAGATTCAGCCGAACGATGCGGGAAGAGATCACGCCACGCGTTTGTGACGTAGCCAGCAGACCCGAGGCCGCAAGTCTGGCCAGATCCTGCTCGGAGAGACCTGCCACGACGATCGAGTTTCGTGATTGGCGCGGCTTCGAGGGCGAGCCGAGCGGCTCGATRTGATCATTGATCGGGGCGGCTGTGCGAGAGACACTACCTTGACCGGTCACACCCCGAGCTTGAGCACCGGAAGCAGCCTTTCCTGCGTCGCGGGATGCATTGCCCTTTCTATCTGCAGTTCTGCTTTGTCCACGGCTTGTGGACTTGGTGTCTTGGACCGCGTCGACATGAACCTCCTTCACCTTGGCGGTGAGCTGGATTTTCACGACTTCGACCGTCTGCGGTGTTTTGGCGGCCTTGCGTGCTTGTCCCGGCGCCTCACGCGACTTGCCCGGCGTGCCGTCCGCTTTGTTTCTATGCGAGCCTCCTGCGGACCTGGCGCCATTGCTCTTGCTGCCCCCGTTACCATTGTTGCCGCTCGAAGCGCTGTTTCCGCCATTTCCGACGCCGCCGCTTGCACCACCGCCTAAGCTACCAGCGCCGCCTGCGCTTTTTCCGGAGTTGCCTTGATTGCCATCGCCGGCGCCTCGCCCATTGCCGGAATTACCGTTACCACTGTCGCTGCTTCTGCCCCCGCTATTTCCATTGCCCGAATTGCCTGGATTGCCGTTCCCCCCGCCATTGCCGCGACCGCCGTCGCCACCCTTCCCACCACCGTTACCATTTCCGGAATTGCCATTTCCGGAGTTGCCATTGTTGCCATTTCCGCCGCCGTTCCCATTTCCCCCGCCACCTCCCTTCGCGAGGGCGAGCGACGGCTTGATGTGAAGGTTGGCGCCTGTTCCGCCATCGAACTGCACTTGAACGGGTGCGGCAATCGCCGCGCCACCAGCCAGGATAACGAAATATCGCCACGCACGCGCCATGCCCGTTCCTTACAAGTCCTTTCCGGCCCGCGTGAGAGACAAGAAACACGCATGAGCCGAAAAATGATACCCAGTTACATCCCTCTCGGATGCAATCCGGGCGCTCGCGCCCCAACGAGAAAGACGATTGGGCTCGCCTGGGCATACGCCAAGGCAAACCAATATTGATAACGACGCAGTCCGGATTTGTATCCAACGACGACGCTGTAAAGATTGCAGGCAACGTCAGGAATAAAATGGGCCAGTATCCGTTTTGATGAACAAAGGGCCACGCGGAGAAAGGATGCCGACAGCCATCGGACAGGAACTAGTGGCGCTGCTGCCACGGCTGAGGCGCTTCGCGCTTGTGCTCTGCCGCTCGCCCTCCCTGGCGGACGATCTTGTGCAGAGCGCCTGCGAGCGCGCACTTGCTCATGCAGCCAGCTGGACGCCTGGGACACGCCTCGACGCGTGGGTTTTTCGCATCCTCCGCAACAACTGGATCGACCACCTGAGGCGAACGAGGACTGAGGGCATGAGCGAGGATGTCACGGTGCAGACGGAGATCGTCGGCGACAGGGGTGAGGAACCGGCCCTGAGCAAGCTGATGCTGGCCGAGGTCCAGCAATGCATCAATGCCCTGCCGTCGGACCAGCGGGAGGTTCTGCTTCTCGTCTGCGTCGAGGACCTGGCCTACCGCGAGGCAGCAGATTTGTTGGGTGTTCCGATTGGAACCGTGATGAGCCGTCTCGCCAGAGCCCGCAAGCGGCTCGTCGAGATGACGGACGCCGCCTGACGGCTCAAAAAGAGATTACGGGGTGATGCCGATGGCACAATTTCATTTCAACGATGAGATCCTCATGGCCTTTGCCGACGGAGAGCTGGACGAGACAATCGCCGCCTCCGTCGAGCAGGCCATGGCGAAAGACCCAGCCATCGCGCAGCGCATTGCAGGCTTCCTGCGCAGCCGCCGCATGATCCGGCTGGCGTATCCCGAGGAAGCATTGCCCGATGTCCCGCCTGAACTGAAGGCCGCGGTGCTGGCTCAGATCGAGCGCTTCGAGGCACCGCTTCAGCCCCAGGCACCGCTGGAGGCGCCAGCCTCGCGGCAAGCATCTGCCAGGGGGCACTGGTCCATCGGGTTCGCCATGGCAGCGGGCGTCGCCGCCCTCGCCTTTGCAGCGATCGGATATATGGCGGGTCGACAAGGCACCTCCTCACAGTCTCCCGGTCCCATCGCGCAACTATCGGACCCGGAAATCAGCCGTGTCTTGAGCGAAAGTGCATCCGGTCAGGAGCAGGCCCTGCCCTTCGGGCGAATGCGGGTGATCTCGACCTTCCGCGTGGCGAATGGATCCCTATGCCGGGAGTTCAGGCTTCAGGTCTCCGCGGGATCGTCAGATGCCATCGCCTGCCACGCGGATGGCTGGACGGTGACTTTCGCCGTTGCATCGGCCACAGCCCAGGAAGGCTACGTCCCCAGTGACGGATCGGACCTCATGGCAAGCTATCTCAAAAGCGCCGGTGCCGGCGAACCGCTCGTGGACGCTGCGGAAGCACAGGCTTTGAACCAGGTGCGAGTAGGACGATAGGGCAACGCCGCTCCTACGGCTGCGGAAATTTTCTTCAGTGCTGGAATAACCCGGGTCGCCATCCGTTTTGCATTTAGGCAGGCGTAAGGAGATCCACAATGCGGATAGTACTCGTCCTGGTGTTCGTCGTGTTCTCACTGGGAGCCATGGCGACATTGGATGAATCCGGGACAGCCTCGGATCGCTCCAATGTGTCTCCTGCCATGGCCGGCACACTTACCGGGGCCGTCAAGATGGTCCGAACGATCAGGTCACATTTGCAGAGCGGCGACCAGCAGCAGACCTGGTCGGAAGCTTCCGTAGACAGTCAGGAGCCGCCATATCTCGGTGTTGGTGAAGTTCTTCCCGAGGAAATGACGCTTTATGCAGTCCCCAGGCACGAATCCTACCGATATGCCGTCCTGCAAGGTCAACGGGTCATCGTCGACGCAGCATCTCGCCAGATCGTCTACATCATCCGGTGATGTACGTGCTGCATCCTGAAAACAAGGTTTGGATCCTGAGAACGGAGAGGTCCTCATGTCACCGGATCGCACTCATTTGAACAAGGTACTCAAAAACAAGGTACTTGATAATGAGGCACTTGGCGGGAACGATCAGAAAGCGCCTGTGACCACGGTTCACGTTTGCGGCCACCCTCGGCCTCTTCTTCGCAGGGGGCTGGAACAGCTCTTTGAAGGCACAGGCTTCGTCCTGTCGGGAGCCGCAATCTACGGACCGCCTCAACACTCTGCTATCGAGCATCCATCGCCTGAGCTTTTCATCGTGGATGAAAAATATTGTCCGTTGGCAATATTTGAATTGATTACTCACTTGAAGGCACTGAATTCCGAAGCGCGCGTGATCCTTCTCACCGATCACCTCGAGGCCGGTGCCGTACTGGCAGCTCGCAATGCCGGAGCGGACGGAATTTGTCTCACGAGCAGCAACCCTGAGGTGCTGCTTCATTCCATGCAACTCGTCATGCTCGGAGAAGTCGTCGTTTCGTCGGAGCTGATCCTTGCAGCTCTCGCAGCGCCCGCGAGCGAGGCCGAGGCTCCGCCCGAAGTCAATCTCGGCATCGAGCCGGCCTTTGGCCCCGCGCCCAAACAACTCCTTTCCAACCGGGAGACCCAGGTGCTGAGCTGGTTGAAGGAAGGTGCGCCCAACAAGGTCATCGCGCGCAAGCTCAATGTGGCGGAAGCGACCATCAAGGTTCACGTCAAGGCCATCCTCAAGAAGATCGGTGTCGGCAACCGTGCCCAAGCGGCCATCTGGGCGGCACATAACATGTCACTGGAAACGGCCGGGCCATAATCGAGTGCAGACATTACCAGCAGACAGAGGCTTCATCATGCTCACTTACAACCTGTTCCGTCATAAGGACGAGGCCCACCTGTTCTGCGCCGTTCCAGAGGACATGCCCGTTCCGGCTTTCCTTAATGACGACGAGTGGGTCTATTCATGCCCGATCGACAAGAGATTGTTCGCCCGCTTCGAGACTTCCACGCAAAGCCCCACGCCGGGCAGCGAAGTCATCATCCTTCAATCCAGGCGAAAAACCTTGGCCACATCATCCTGAAACGGTCGAGCCCATACGAGAAGAGGCGGCCATCAAGGCCGCCTCTCCTGCTCTTTGAAATTTAACTTAGCGAATGACCTGCACGATCTTACGGCTGCTCGGCTCAACCAGAACCGGCGTGTCGTTGACCACCGTGTAGCGGTAGCCCTTCACCTTGTAATCTGCAGGAACTTCATAGTAGGTCACACCAGACTCAGGCAGGACCGCGCCCACGCGGACTTCTTCACGATAGGCATAGGACGGCACCTTCTGCGTCGTCACATATTGGCGGAACTCCGTCCGCTGCTGATCGGCGATACCGCCAGCGATGGCACCCGTGACACCACCGACCACTGCACCGACCGGACCTCCAACGATGGCACCGGCTGCCGCGCCCGTAGCGCCGCCCGCCGCAGCCCCACCAGCCTGAGCCAAAGCCATTCCAGGAACGAAGGATGCCATGAGAACACCGGCCAAAAGGATCTTCTTCGACATGGATAACTCCCGAGTTACAGATCCGAGCAAGCTGCTCGTTGCCTATTCAACTCGATTGCCTCAAGTCGGTTTCAAGTTTTAGCAAATATAAATTTTTCGAACCTGTGAATTCATATTTATGAACACAGCATTAACAAATCTGTTAGCTTAAATTCATCGAGTTATAAGCTTCTGAAAAAGTAGACGCTCGGTCATTTTCTTCACTCACGCATATCATAGCGCTTTGTTGAGGCTCCCCTAAGGTCTTCCATTCCCGTGAGAGTGCGTGAAGTTCCAGCTATCCCTCTTCGCTCAAGATACTCGTAGAAGGCAGCGCTTACTCAAGCCTCGCTCGAAATAGCCATGCAGCCATTCCCAGCGTCACGACCGCGATCAACGCGAGAGGCACCGTGAGGGAGATCACTTCGGTGGTCGGGATATCTTTCAGGAAAACGCCGCGCACGATCACGAGGAAATAACGCAGCGGGTTGATGGTGGTAACCGGTTGCAGCCATTCCGGCATATTCTCGATGGGTGTCGCGAACCCAGAGAGGAGCATCGCCGGAACCAGGACGAGGAACGCGCCGAGGATCGCCTGCTGCTGCGTCATCGACAGCGCGGAAATGAACAGCCCCAGGCCAACGATGGACGCCATGAAAAAGATCGAGCTGCCATAGAGCAGGATAAGGGAACCGCGCAGCGGGATGCCGAACACCACGACGGCGGCTAGGATATAGATGGTGATATGTACGAGCCCGATCATCATCGGCGGCAGCAGCTTGCCGATAAGGATCTCGTGGGTTCTGAGCGGCGAAACCATGAGCTGGTCGAAGGTGCCGAGCTCCCGCTCGCGCGCGATGGATAGAGCGGTGACGATCAAGCCGATCAGAAGTGCAATGCTGCCGATGAGGTTCGGCACCATGAACCATTGGTAGATCAGGTTCGGATTGAACCAGTTGCGCGGCACGACCGTGACCACCTTAACGTTCCGTTTCCCGGCGGGCGTATCGGCGGACAGGCCGGCCACGATCTGGTTGAGATAGCCGCCCACGATCTGCGCGGCGTTGGAGCGCCTTCCATCGAGGATGATCTGGACATCGGTCGGCTGGCCCGCCTCCACCTCGCGCGAGAAGTTCGGGAATATCTGAACGGCGGCGATGACCTTTTGTCGGTCTAGCGCCTGATGAAGAACGTCAGGTGAATCCGTGAATGAAACCGTGCGAAAGGTTGGAGAGCCCTCGATCCGTTGCACCAGTTCGTAGCCCCAGCGGCCCGTATCTCGGTTGAGCACCATGATGTCCACGTTGCGCACTTCCAGGGTCGCCGCGAAGGAAAAGACGACGAGCTGGATGATCGGCGGCACGATCAGGACGATGCGTCCCTTGGGGTCCCGCAAGACCGCCAGCAGCTCCTTGACGATCAGGGCCTTGAGACGTGTCCACCACATATCAGGCGATCCTCTTGCGGATATTACGGGCGGCGAGCACGAACAGGATCGTCCCCATCAGCAGCATGATGGCGATGGCACGCCCGAACATCGGCCAGATGTCTCCCGCCAGAAACACCGTCTGGAGGCTCGGGATCAGGTAGCGGGCGGGCACGATCACCGTGATCCACTGAATGACGAGCGGCATCGAGTCGATTTCGAACAGAAAGCCCGACAAAAGGAAGGCCGGCAGGAAGGCGGTGATCAGGGCAACCTGGGACGCCAGAAACTGGTTCTTGGTGACGGCAGAGATCAACAGCCCCTGCCCCAATGCCGGAATGAGGAATGTCGCGCACAGGGCATAGAGCGCGATGAGGGATCCGCGAAATGGCACATCGAAGACGAAGACCGCGAGCAGCAGGCAAAGGGTCATAGCCGTCAGCCCGAGCAGGAAATACGGAATGATCTTTCCGAACAGAAGTTCGGTTGCGGTGACGGGCGTCGCCATTACCGCCTCCATCGTGCCGCGCTCCCATTCGCGGGCGATGACAAGGGATGTCAGCAACGTTCCGACGAGCGTCATGACGATGGCGATGGAGCCCGGCACGAGAAAAAAGCGGCTCGTCAGCTCCGGATTGAACCAGAAACGTTGCTCGACCGTCACCGGAGGCGCTTCGCCGACACCTGCCGAGCGGCGCAACGCCGCCCAGGTGGCGACCGTACCCTGCGTATAGTTTTGCACGAAGTTGGCGTTGTTGGGCTCCGAGCCGTCCACGATGACCTGGAGAGCGGGCTTTCGTCCGGCAACGAAATCGGCCGCGAAGGTCGCGGGGATCACGACGATGCCGCGCACGCGCCCGAGTACGAGATCGTCTTCGAACTGCCGCCGGTCACGGCCATAAGTCACGGCGAAATAAGGGGACGCCTGAAAGCTCGCCGCAAGATCCTCGGTCACTGGTGTGGAATCCTCGACCACGAGGCCGATGCGGGTGCGGGCGGTATCGAGGGAGACCGCATAGCCGAACAGGAAGAGCAGGATGGCGGGCAGGATGAGCGTGATCAGGATGCTGCTCGGATCACGGACGATCTGGTAGATCTCCTTGCGGATCAGCGTGGCAAGCCTGCGGGAGTGATCGGATGCGCTCATGCAGCGCTCCTCTCGGCAGTCTCGCTCCTCTCGGATTTTTCTATGAGAGCGATGAAGGCATCCTCCATCGTCGGGTCAGGATTTGCCGCATCGGCCACCTCCGCCTTGAGTTCATCGGGCGAGCCCAGGGCAATCGAGCGGCCGCGATAGATGAGCGAGATGCGGTCGCAATATTCCGCCTCGTCCATGAAATGCGTGGTCACCAGAACGGTGACGCCCTTTTCGACCAGTCCGTTGATATGGTTCCAGAACTCGCGGCGGGTGATGGGATCGACACCGGAGGTCGGCTCATCGAGGAAAAGAACCTGCGGCTCGTGCATGACCGCGCAGGCCAGCGCCAGACGCTGCTTGAGGCCCAAAGGCAGATCTTTGGCGGACATGTCCACGCGGGCCCTGAAGTCAAAAATCTCGGTCATCAGCGCAATGCGCTCGCGCCTATGCTGTCCTGACAATCCGTATACGCCAGCGAAGAAATCGAGATTCTGGCCCACGCTGAGATCGCCATAGAGCGAGAATTTCTGCGCCATGTAGCCGAGCGTATTGCGGGCTTGCGCTCCATCCCGGCGCAGGTCGAACCCTGCCACGCGCCCCTCGCCTTCCGTCGGCTTCAAGAGGCCGCAGAGCATCTTGAAAGTGGTGGACTTGCCGGCGCCATTGGGACCAAGCAACCCAAAGATCTGGCCGCGCGGTATGTCGAAGGTGATGTGGTCGGATGCGGTGAAATCGCCGAAGCGTTTGGTCAGGCCGTGGGCTTCGATGACGGGCTTGTCGCCCCTCGTAGGCAGGGTGCGGGTCTCTTCCGCGAGCTTGGAATATCCGCCGGGTCCACCGCCCAGCATGTCCACGAAAGCATCCTCGAACCGTGGAGGGGCCTTCTCGACCTTTGCCTCCGGCCCGGCATCCGCAAGGATCGCTGCGGACGGCACCATGTTCGGCTTCATGACGAGCCTGATCGCCTCTCCCTGGATCACGCCATCGACGACGCCTTCCTGTCCCAACGCCTTTGCAAGAAGCTGGCGCCGGCGTCCGACGATACCCGTCAGGCGAAACACGCGGCCATCGACGCGCGAGGTCAGATCCGCCGGCTTGCCGGCGAACAGAAGCTTGCCCTGATTGAGCAGGAGAACGCGGTCGCACGCCTCCGCCTCGTCGAGATAGGCGGTGGACCACACGACGCCGATGCCATCCTTCGTCAGGTTCTCCACCATCTTCCAGAGTTCGCGACGCGAGATGGGATCGACCCCGACACCGGGTTCATCGAGAAGAAGCAGCCGTGGCTTTTTCAGTAGCGCGCAGGCAAGCCCAAGCTTCTGCTTCATGCCGCCCGATAGCTTGCCCGCGAGACGGGTGGTGAAACGCTTGAGATCGGTGAAGGTCAAGAGTTCGTCGAACACCGCCGGACGTTCGGCCTTCGGCAGGCCGCGCAGATCGGCATAAAGATCGAGGTTCTCCTGAATCGTCAGGTCCTCATAGAGGCCGAAGCGCTGGGGCATGTAGCCGATGGCAGCCTGAATGTCGGCGGGCTGTTTCGCCGTGTCGAAACCGAGCACGCTGAGCAAGCCAGATTCCGGCACCATAAGTCCGGTCATCAGGCGGATCAGAGTCGTCTTGCCCGCACCGTCGGGTCCGACGAGGCCGGTGATCTCGCCACCGCGGATCATGCCGGAAACGCCATCAAGAGCCGGAGGCGCGGAGCCGAACCGCTTGGTGACATCGCTGAGCTGGATGAACGCGGGCCTGTCTTCAGCAGCATAAGCGGGAGTCTGGGCAAGAGTTTCGGTCACAGCTCCAATCCCTTCAGTCACCGACGTCGGTGGTCCTTATTCAGTCCGTGCGGTTGATGTCGCATCGGGGAGCCGGATCGTCACCGGCATGCCCTGGCGCAGGGCGGTATCGGGCTCGTCGATGATCACGCGCAGGCGGTAGACGAGATCCGTGCGCAGATCGGGCGTCTCGACAGATTTCGGCGTGAACTCAGCAACGGGCGAGATGAAGCCGATGCGGCCCTTGTATGCTTTGTCAGGCGTGGTATCGCTCGTGACGTCCACGATCATGCCGGGATGAATGCGGCCCAGATCCGGCTCGGAAATGTAAGCCCGCACCCACACATCACCGGTCAGTGAAATGGCGTAAACGATATCGCTCGGCGCGACGACGGCTCCTGCCTCTCGAACACGCGAGAGCACGATGCCATCCGATGGCGCACGCAGCTCCGTATCTGCGAGAGAAGTCCTGCTGGATTCCAGACTAGCCTCGGCCGCCTGAAGATTGGCCCTGGCTGCTGAGATATCCTCCAGTCGATTGCCCTCCTCCAACAGCTTCAGGGCCTCCTGCGCCGACTGCACCCTGGCGCGAGCCATGTCACGCAATGCCCTGGCCTGATCGAGGCTCGCCTGGGACACGGCTCCATTCGGGCGCAGGCGCTCGGCTCTGTCATGCGCCAGCTCGGCGTTCTGCAAATCCGCCTGGCTCTCCGCGAGCAGAGCCCGCGAACGCGCGATCTCCGCCTCGCGCGGGCCGGCCTCGAGCTTCTCAAGGGTCGAGCGCAAGGACTGGACCTGCGCCTCAGCCGCAGCGACAGCATCCCTGTAAGGCTTTGCATCGAGCAGTGCGATCAGGTCGCCCGCTTTGACTGTATCGCCTTCGTCCACCTTGACCTCGGCGATGCGCCCCTGCACGCGGAAGCCGAGTTGCACCTGCCGGATATCGACATTGCCATAAAGCGTCGTGGTGTCGTGGCGCGCCTCGACCCAGCCGAGCCGGGTCGGCACGTTGAACCACCACGCGGCACCTCCGCCCAGAAGCAGGAGGGCCAGGACGATCGCAGCGATCTTCTTCCTGTTCATAACACGGACCCTTCATGGCCGAGTGCCGCAACAAGCTCGCGGGCATGCGCTTGGATGGCAGAGAGTTGTTCCGGACCGATGGATGACCATCCAAGCTTGGCCATCACGGCCGCGCGGGCCATGCGGAAGACAAGCACGCTGCCGAGGAGCGAGAGCGTGCGCAGGCGAATATGCTCCGACGACGGATCATCACAGAGCAGGATGCCCACCAACCGGCCCGCGACATCGAACATCGGGCTCATGATGGCATCGTAGATGCGCCGGAACGCCTCGGTCGGATACATCTGTTCGCGGATGATGAAGCGGGCCCAAGGCTCCGATTGTTCGCTGACGAATAGAGCCGCCACGGTCTCGACGATCTGCGTGAGCAGAGCGCGGGCCTCCGCCACACCGACAGGGTTTCTACCCTCGTCCGCCTCGAAAAAGCGCCCCCTCACCTTGTCCCGCATGGGAGACACATGAACGCCGATCTGCTGAGCGATGAACTCGGCCGTGGCGATATAGAGGCCTTCCTTGCTGCCGAAATAATAAGGGATGGCCTGTTGGTTCACCCCGGCGGTATCCGTCAGCATCCGGGTCGTGGCTCCGTCGAAGCCGTATCGGCCGAACACATCGATGGACGCGCTCAGAAGCTTCTCACGGGTCAGATCGCCGCGAACTATCTTGGTTTGTTGTGCCGTCGCCATCGTTCACCTCACGTAACGTCAATTTAATTCGATTGAATGATTTAGTCAATCATTTGAATTAAATTTCGAGGTCGGGTGTGTGTGAGGAGGTGCGCTTCCGCACAAATCCCTCAAAGAATGGCCGGTTATCTTGATTAAGGCCGAGCTTCGCCTGTTAGACTCTTTGCGGCGGCGCCGGGCCCCCCGGCACCCCTAACGGTTGCCGATCCGGGATGCCCGTCTAGCTTTTCTCTGGCGTGCAGTGGTTGAGGTAGAGCGATTGGGTGAAGGTTTTGGGTGTGGTGCGCGTCAGCGCGGCGGGTGAGGGAATGYCGTGTCCGGAAAGCGCATTCCCTCACCCCTGCCCCTCTCCCGCCCGGGAGAGGGGATGCACTGTAATCCGCGACATGCAGAGTGGATGAAGCGCAGCGCTGTGGCTTTGCGCTGCCTCTTAAGCGACCGTTCTCACGGAACGATGTGCCCGATCCAGTGGGGGGAGCCGATCAATTCGTCTTCATGTCTGCCGTTGCAGCGAGATCCGGGATCTTGTCCGCAGGCTTCTTGGGCTTGCGAACGCGCTTCACGGGTGCCCGGGCGGGCGCAGCTTCTTCGGATGTCGGCGTCTCGACGGCCTTGGCTTTTTTCTTCGGCGCCTTGCTCACGTTCTCGGAGGCAGTGGGCTCCTTCCGAAGAGTCTCCAGGCCCTTCTGCACGGCCTTCAGGAAGGTCTCGGCATGGGACAGCGGCTCATTCAGACGTGTGAGCTTCGACAGCGTCCGTTCCAGCTTTTCACCACGACGGATGGCTTTCGCGATGAGAGAAAGCTCTTCACCGTCGACTTTGGACTTCTTCGCCATTGAGTACTCTCTTGGATGTGGATGCCGCCTCGTTAGCAGGCTAAGGGCGGCAAAAACAGTGAAGTTTCCATGACAGTTTGATGACAGTTTCTCCCCGAATGAAACGCGGTTGCGCGCGTTGTGCCTCAGTGGCCACTGAATATGAGGGTCTGGATCGGCAGCAACAGCGCCTGAATTCGCAGGATCATGGCATGCACGAGGCCGACTGCATCGACAGCGTGAAGAACCAGCCCTCTGAATGTACCTACCTTGCCCGACGCGATCAGGTCGTGGTTGCTGGTATAGGCATTGGCGATGCAGGAACTGCCCGGCGACACCCCGTCGAGGCCGCCTTCATAGAGAGGCTCTAGGAAAACGAGGATGGTACCCGGCCGCGTCACCTGCTGCGGATCGAAAAGCTGTTCGCCGCTGCGGATCTGGCCGGCGGCGATGAAATCCTGCACTCCCGTCACGACCATCGGGATCACCGTCCACGGCTTCGAGACGCACGTGACCTCGGCAACCATACCGGCTTTCATCACCTGCGCCTCGATCTGTCCGAAGCCCGCCTGCAAGCGTCCGCGTCCCGCGTCGGCTGGAATCAAAATCCCCGCCGGACGCATGAACGGATTGACGACATCGCCGACCCGCAGCGTGAACTGCTCCACCTGCCCATCCACACCGGCGCGCACCACGGTCTTCTGCAATTCCACTTCCGCCTGGGCCAAAGCGGCTTCAGCGCTGGCCTTCTCGGCGGGAAGGAGTGTCGAGAGCCGGGCTTCCGCCTGCTGCTTCGCAGCACTGGCGGCGTCGATCGTACCCTGGCGTCCCTGCACGGTAACCTGCAATCTTTCGATATCCCGCACCGCCACGGCACCCGGATTGCGGCGGTAGATTTCCTGCTTGGTTTCCAGTTCGTCCACGGCCTGCTGATAGGCGCTCCTGGCTTCCTGAATATTTCCTTCGGCAGCCGCGATGTCGGTCTTTGCAACCACCATGGCGGCTTCTGACTCGGCGATCTTGCGGCGCGCAGCCTCCGCGGCCGCCTGCTGCGTCGAACTATCGAGGCGGAAGATCGGCGCGCCCTGCTTGATCGAGCTGCTCACACCTTTGACATAGATCTCCGCAACCCGGCCGTTGGTTTCCGGCAGGATAGGAACGGTGCGGAATAGTGCCGTGGCATTCGTGGTCGAGGGATGATTGTAGAAAATGACCGTGATCAGCCCGATCGTGAGCATCAGGCAGGCAATGATGCCCCACCGCAACTCGAACCAGACCGAAAAGAGCGTGATCTCACGGCCGATGCGTTTTCCTTGCGCATAGCGGCGGTAGAGATAATCCGGCAGGATGGTCAGCAGCGAGCAGAGAATGAGCTCAAGCATGGATCCGCTCCTTTGGCATCCGCGAGGGAGTGACAGTCTCCGGCAATTCGGCAGATCCTTCGGTAGTCGCATCCTCGCCGACGGTTCTGTCCGGCTCGTTATCCGCGCCCTTGCCCGGAGGAATGCCTGCGATCTTCTCCAGCGAGCCTGCGATCCGGCGCAGCGGCCATCCGAAATCGGGAATGTCGATCAAGGCGAGCAGCAGACCGGCTACCCAGAAAGCATGGATATGCGTGAAGAGAGCCAGCAGGCCCAGCACGGCGACGATTTCAAATTGCAGCTTGTGGCTCTTGTGAGCCATCCGCTCGGGCAAGGTGTGCAGCCGCAGGAACAGCAGGCCAATCGCCAGGACAGCAATGACCAGGAATACGGCCATAATCACCATCCAAACATCGGTCTCGCCGGGTGCAGTGATGAAACCCGGCAGAAGATGGGGAGCCGCTGGGTTGAGAGATGGGGTCATATGGCTTCTCCTAAAAAAGCGAGCACCGAACCCTTATACTGACTCGGCAGCGCCCGCCGGCTTGACGAGTTGCAGCCCTTCATGGGCGATGGCGGGCCCCGCCTCCCCGCCTCCGGCCACTTGCACTGTCGGCATGGCAAATTTGATTCCGTTCTCGTCGAAAGCCTGCTTGATGAGGGCAAGCGCCTTACGGCGGATCGTGAATTGCTCACCGGGCAGCGTGGTCATCTTCATGCGGATCTGAATCGCGAAATCACCGAACTGCTCGACGCCCTGCATCTTGAGCGGTTCGATGATGTGGGGACCGAATTCAGGATCCTCCGCGATATCCTGCCCGATCTTCTTGATCAGCTTGCGCGCCTTTTCCAGATTGGTGTCGTAGGTGACGTTGATCTGGAACTTGTCGATCACCCAGTCGCGGCTCATGTTCTGCACCGCTCCAAGTTCTCCGAACGGCACCGTGTAGACCGGACCGCGATGATGCCGCAGCTTGATCGAGCGCAGGGAGAAGGACTCCACTGTGCCCTTGTAGCTTCCGCTCTGAATGTACTCGCCGACCCGGAACGCATCGTCGAGCAGATAGAACACCCCGCTGATGACGTCCTTCACCAGCGTCTGCGCGCCGAAGCCGATAGCAACGCCGACGACGCCTGCGCCCGCGATCAGGGGACCGATTTCCACGCCTAGGGCGGACAGCATCATCAGTATGGCGACGACGGCCAGAACGGCGAAGAGCACGTTGCGGAAAATCGGCAGTAATGTCCGCAGCCGCGCCCGGCGCGAGGCGGCCTCGCCGCTATCCGCCGTGACCGCTTCGGCCCGAGCGAGCCTGTGGTCGATCAGCGTTCGCACCACCTGCCAGACCAGATCCGCAACGAGAAGGATGACCACGCTGCTCAGGGCGCCTCTCACCAGACGGGTGATCAGCGTGTCGCGGCTTGTCATCTCTACGAGATCGACGTTCCAGACGTGGGCCAGCAGCAGCACGGCCCCGACGATCAGAAGCGCTCGCAGTCCGCGACTGAGGTAAATCGACATCAGGCCGACTTCTCCGGCCATCGAACCATCGGGCGGACGCGTGGCGTGGCGGCTTGCCGTCTCGATCACTGCAATGGCCCATGGCAGCAGCAAGGCCACGGCGCCGAGCCAGAAAAATCCCGTGAGGCCCGCGACCCACAGCCCCCATAGCAACACGAAGGAGAGAGACAGCAGGCCCGCCCGAACCGCATGCGAGTCCGTTCTGCGCACATGCGCCTCCGGCTCCACATCAGGCCTGGGCCGTGTCCAGACGGTATGGACAGCAATCGCCAGCAAACCGAGGCCGAGGGCATAGGCCATGACCTGCCGCGCCTCGCGCGAGAAGCCCAGGAGCCAGAGCACCTCCACCGTCGCCCATCCGAAAGCGAACCACCCGACGAACAAGGCGAGGCGCCGCTGCCAGAAGCGCGCCGCATCGGTGCTCATCGGGATCAGGCGAAAGCGCTCGATTTCGTGCGCCGTGTCGCTATGGGGCGCGAGCAGAAACCGCCCGGCCACCAGCACCAGCCGCAGCGATATCACCGCGGCGAGATAGGCAACCACCACCTGTTGCAGAAGCGGCGGCCAGTCGAAGGCGAGGAAGGCGCCGATGCTTCCCACGGCGAAGATCAGGACGCCGAGCACATTGAACGCGAGGCGCACCGCAAGGATGCGCAGTCGTCCCCACACGGTCTCGACAGGCTGCGACAAAGCCCGGTGCCGGAAGGCGGCGGTCAGCCTTCGGAAAAGCCATTCGGTTCCCGCGCCCAGCGCCAGGAACCCGCCGATGAGGATGAGCACGGCAACCAGGCGGCGGCCCTGAAGCTCGGCGAGAAGCCGAAGGCTTGCGTTTCGGAATTCGTCCGGCAGGCGCGGCACGGCGGCGGCAAGCGCGGCAAGATGTGCCTGAAGGCCCGTGATGCGCTGCGTCATCATGCCGGAAGCCATGCCCGGCGTTCCCGGCGCAGGAGCGGGCGCAACCTTCTGCTGCTCCTCCATCCATGTGCGCACGACAGGGTCCTGCATAAGCTGCAGCAATTGCTGAACCTGAGCGGGAGGAGGACTTGCAGGCGTATCCGACTGGGCATGGGCCGGCAGCAGGCCTGCCACGGTGCCGAGCAGCATCGTCAGGCCGCAGATCAGACCTGCCAACGGGGTGTACTTCAGTCGCTCCGGCATTGCAGAACTGCTTTCCTTTGCAACAGACGACCTCGGCCTTACGCCTCCACCAGCTTGTTGCGAATTGCGTAACGGATCAAGGCCGCCGTCGTATCGAGCTTGAGCTTGCTCATGGCGGTGGCGCGGTGCGTCTCGACGGTTTTCGTGCTGATACTGAGGATGTCCGCGATCTGCTTGTTGGTCTTGCCCTCGGCAACGAGCTGCACGACCGCTTTCTCCCGGGATGTCAGCGCCGATTCGTTCGCCGCGCCCTTCGACAGATAGGTGTCGAGCAGGGTCTCCGAGACCTTGCCCGTAAAGAAGGGTTTGTGGACCGAGAGGCTTTCCACGGCCGAGATCAGGGATTGCCTTGCATCGGACTTGAGCAGGAAGCCCCGCGCGCCCGCCTCCAAAACCTCGCGTACGAGGCTGTCGGTGTCATGCATGGTGAAGATCAAAACCTCTACGCCAGGAAGGCGACCTCGTATCTGCCGGGTTACCTCGACGCCGTTCACCAGCGGCAGGCCGTAATCGAGGATGATGATATCGGGCCGCTTGGCGAGAGCCATATCGATGGCCTCCTTGCCGTTCCTCGCCTCGCCGACAACCTCCCATCCCGCGTTCGCCTCCAGGATCGTCCGGACGCCGGATCGGACAACGTCGTGATCGTCAGCAATCAGGATGCGCATCGCGATGCCCTCCCTGCATTGATCCTGCGTTTTCAGGGAACGAGCTCCCGATACAGGACATGATACAGGATACATGGAGATACGCGCCGCCTCATCCGTGCGAAACCCTGAAATCCTCTGCGGAAAACCCTGAATTTTCAGGAAGCCCTCCTACCCTCGTCCACACCCGGGCGGACGAGCAAGGGGTTCAGCAGGTGCCTTGCCTTGAACAGAGCACGCCCGGCAATCGAGACCGGGAGGACAGCCATGATGGAGGTGCCGCCCGGACCCGTGCGAATCCGCAGGTTGCCGCCGAACTGCTCCAGGCGGGCGCGCATGCCCACAATCCCCACCCCGAGTCGGACGGGTCCATCGGAACGGCCCGGATGCTTCATGCCGCGCCCGTTGTCGTGAATGCGCACCATCAGCCGTCCCGAGGCGATCCTGGCATCCACGGAGACCTGCGAGGCATTCGCATGGCGGTGGACGTTAGTCAGGGCCTCCTGCACCACGCGCAGGATCGTGCGCTGGAGGTCGGGCGGGATCTCATCCACCTCCTCCGGTATCCTGATCCTGGCAACGAGACCGGTGCGGCCGGCGAAGCCTTCGGCGAAATCGCGCAAAGTGGCCTGAAGCCCATCCTTCGCGAGATTCGGCGGATGCAGCAGGTAGGTGAAGATGCGCAGCTCCCGCAGCGCCTCGTCCAACTGCTCCTCGATATCCCCGAAAGCCTTGCGGGATGCGGGTGTCTGGGGAACCGCTCCCTCCAACCCTGCGAGACTGAGATTGGCGGCCACGAGGTGCTGGGCTGTCGAGTCATGCAGCTCGCGGGCAATCCGCTGCCGCTCCTCCTCCTGGAGGGCGAGCAACTGCTCGGACAACTCGCTGACGCGGCTCGTTGCATGATCGGCGAGCTTGGACAGATCATGGATCGGCCGCTCGACCTGACGGGCCGTGAACAGAGCGGTAAGGCTGCCCGCATACAGAAGAAAGGCGAAGGGCCCTGCCATTTGCCAGAGCATGCTGCGGATGGGCGCATTGATAGCGGCAAGCGGCATAACGACCGTTGTCGTCCAGTTGGTCGCCCCCGAGCGGCGGAACGCGATGAGAACGGGGAGCCCGTGCTGGTCGACGGCTTCGGTCATCCCCTCAATGGTGCTGTCCGGCCCGGCATTGGCCAAGTGGTTGGCCAATGCCGTAGGAATCGGGATGTCGGATGCAGTCCGGCCATCCTGCTCCATCGCGATGGGTAGAAGCTTGCGATCATAAACACCTTTGGTCCAGCCGTACGGTACCTCCTGATCGCTCAGGATTCTGGCCACCCGCTTGTCCGAGAGGACGGTCGTGAGAAAGCCGCGCATGCGACCGTTGGGGTCATCGAGCCTGAGACTCAAGGCCACGACGACAGTGCCTTTGACCAAACCGAACATGCGGCCGGAGACGGCCCATCGCCGGTCCCGGATTCGAGCAATCTGCTCCTGATAATTGGCGAATTCGGTGTGTCGCGGCAGCGTGCTCCCGAGCGGACGCAAGGTGTTGATCACCTGCCGCTCCATATCGTTCAGCACGAGCCAGGAATCCTCGGGGATCGGAGTGGCCTTGAGCTGGTCATAGAAGGCCCTGTTGTCGCCGGAGAGAAGTGCCGGCGACTGCGACAGGCCTTTCAGCAGGTAGTTGACGGCGGATACTTCCTGATCAAAACCGAAGGACAGGTTCGATGCCGCGCCTGTGGCCCTGTGCAAAATGGCATGGCGCTCATCGAGCGCCCGCGAGAACAGCACGAATGCGAAGATGCAGCATGTGGCGAGAACGAAGGCCGTGAAGGTCAGCACCACGCGGCTGCGCAGATGTGGCAGCAAACCCGGAGACGATGCAGCTGTTGTCGATGCAGCGCTGTCATGCATACCGGCGATCTCTCCCGCTCACACGTGTGGGGCGACGCGATACTCACAAACTGCTCAAGTATAACATAGGTTAAACCCTGAGACCGGGTGCTGTCGAGCGACAGCTGATTCAGTTCTGTTATGACAGTGCAAATCGGGTGTCTTGGTGTAGGAAACGCGACCTCGAAGCCACTTTCGGACGTGAATTACAATCAGGGTCTATCCCCAACGATTTGGGGATTTTCCCTGATAGCGTTGGCCTTCGGCTGAAAGCACAATCCTTCCACACTGCGATGCGGGCGATCTCACAGGCTTGCCGAGAGCGCTTTCCGGCTCTGCTGTCGTGACGCCCGAACCGCAGAAAGCGGCGATGCAATAAAGAGAATCGCACGCCGCGCGGATAATTGCAGGAGGGACCTATGGATCTCCACAACAGTCAAAGCGTCCACAAGTGCGCCGCCGAAGCCATCGGCACGTTCTGGCTCACCTTTGCTGGCTGCGGAAGCGCCGTCATCGCCGCCGCTTTTCCGGATGTCGGCATTGGACTACTCGGTGTTTCTCTCGCCTTCGGCCTGAGCGTTCTCACCATGGCCTATGCCATCGGCCACATCTCGGGCTGCCATCTCAATCCGGCCGTCACCGTGGGCCTTGCGGCAGGTGGGCGCTTTCCGAAACAGGATATTGCGCCCTATGTCGTGTCGCAACTGCTCGGCGCAATCATCGCGGCTTTCGTGCTTTATCTCATTGCGTCCGGCGCCCCCGGTTTCGACGTGGCCAAAGGCTTCGCGGCCAATGGCTACGGTGCGCATTCGCCCGGCAATTACAGCCTGATCTCCTGCTTCGTCGCCGAGGTGGTGCTCACCATGATGTTCCTCTTCATCATCATGGGCGCAACCCACGGCAAGGCGCCGGTGGGCTTCGCACCCATCGCCATCGGGCTCGGGCTCACGCTCATTCATCTCGTCGGCATTCCGATCACCAATACCTCGGTCAACCCGGCGCGCAGCACTGGTCCCGCCCTGTTCGCGGGCGGCTGGGCCTTGGCGCAGCTCTGGCTGTTCTGGCTGGCGCCGCTGATCGGCGGAACGCTCGGCGGGCTCCTCTATCGCTGGCTCAGCGAAGAACCATCGGCGCAGGTCACGGGCATCGCGCCCGCCACGCCTGCCGAATGAGGAGAACATCATGAATCATGTTCGTAGCGATGAGCAGGAATCCATCGGGCAGCGAAGATTACATCTTGCTGCAAGCACCATGCTGGCATTCGGGCTGGCGGCGGCAAGTTTCGGCCTCACCACAACCGCGCGTGCGCAGGCGATCACCGAAGCCGAGGCGCGGTCCATCGCAACCGATGCGTATCTCTACTTCTACCCTCTCATCACGATGGATGTGACTCGAAAGCAGCTATCGAACACACCGCCGGCGCCAGGCAGCATCGGTGGGCCGATGAACACTTTCGTCAACATTCCGGCCTTTCCCTCCGCCGACATGAAGGCGGTGGTGCGGCCCAACTTCGATACCCTCTACTCCAGCGGATGGGTCGACCTGACCAAGGAGCCGATGGTTGTCTCCGCGCCTGACACGGGCGGGCGCTACTACCTGCTGCCGATGCTCGACATGTGGACCGATGTCTTCGCATCGCCCGGATGGCGCACCACCGGCACGCAGGCCGGCAACTTCCTGCTCGTTCCGCCCGGCTGGCGCGGCACTAACCCTGACGGCTTTACACTTATCGAAGCTCCTACTCCCTATGTCTGGATCATAGGACGGACCAAGACCGACGGGCCTGCGGATTACGACGCGGTTCACAAGATCCAGGCCGGCTACAAGCTCGCTCCACTGTCCGAGTGGGGCAAGACGCCGAAGCCGGTCGAGGCCAAGATCGACCCGAGTGTCGATGTAAAGACGCCGCCGAAGGTGCAGGTCGATACGATGGCGGGCGACAAGTACTTCGCCTATGCGGCTGAACTTCTGAAGCTGCACCCGCCGCACGCAACCGACCAGCCCATCATTGCCCGCCTGAAGCGGATCGGTTTCGAAGCCGGCAAGGATTTCGACGTCTCGAAACTCGACCCGGCCGTCAGAAAGGGCATCGATGGCGCGCCCAAGGCCGCACAGCGTCTGATGGAATGGAAGATGCCGACCTTGGCTCGCGTCGCCAACCATTGGTCGATGAATACGGACACGATGGGTGTCTACGGCAATTACTATCTCAAGCGCGCCATCGTCGCGCAGGCGGGGTTGGGCGCGAATCTGCCCGAGGACGCGATCTATCCCCTTAGCCTCGGCGACGAGGAAGGCAGGCCGCTCGACGGAGCAGGCCGTTATGCGCTGCATTTCGAGGCGAACGCATTGCCGCCTGCCGAAGCGTTCTGGTCTGTCACGCTCTACGACAATGAGGGATTCCAGGTTGCGAACTCACTCGACCGCTTCGCCGTCAGCAGCTGGATGCCTTTCGCGCGCGATCCCGACGGCTCCCTGACCCTCTACGTGCAGAACGAGAGCCCCGGAAAGGACCGCGAGGCGAACTGGCTGCCCGCACCGAAGGGGCCGTTCAATCTCACGATGCGGCTCTATGCGCCCAAGTCGGAAGCGCTCACCGGCCGCTGGAACCCGCCTTCCGTCACCAGGGCGGCAGGCGTGCCGGGCCTGGCAGCGCAGTAAGGTGTGGAAAGAGAAGCCTGCTCCACAGAAGCTCACGGGTCCAGCCGGAGAAATCCGGCTGGACCTTGGCGGAGAACTGGGTTCAGATGCTTCCGCAACGCATGCTGAGACGGAGTAGTCCGATGAGCCATCGTGTGCCCTCGCTGTCCAGCGTGTTACTGGCGGCATCGATCCTGACGGGATCCGGTTTCGCGGCGCGTGCCGCCGATCCGATGCTTGGGCCGCCGGTCATCGATGCACCCGGCCAGATAGCGCCGGCATGGAGTTTCCGGTTCACACCCTATGGCTGGCTCACCGCCCTTGACGGCACGCAGACCGTGCGCGGGCGTTCGGTGAAAGTCGATGCGAGCTTCATCGACATTGTCGAGAAGAGCGACACGCTAGTAGCCCTCATGGGCGATTTCGAGGCCCGCTACGGCGCGCTTGCTCTCTACACCGATGTGGTGTGGAGCAAGATTGGCGCCGAGAACAGCAACGTCCGAACCCGTAGCCCTGCGCCGGGCGTGACCGCGACAATCGGGACATCCACCAAGCTGGATATCGAGATGGCCATTGCGGAATTCGGCGCGGCCTACGAGGTGGCGCGCTCGGGACCGGTGGCTTTCGATATCCTCGGTGGTGCCCGTTACTGGTATCAGGAAGCCGATCTCTCGTTCGATATCGCGGGCGCCATCGATGTCGGCGACCTTCAGGTGGCCGGCTCCCGGGCGTTCGCCAAGTCCGGCTCCGTCGACTGGCTCGACCCGGTGATCGGTGCGCGCATCCGCTATGCGGTGGCGCCGGGTCATGAACTCTTCCTGCGCGGCGATATCGGCGGCTTTGGTGTCGGAAGCGAGTTTTCCTGGCAGGCCATTGGCGGCTATGGCTTCGAACTCGGCACCTACCAGAGCGTCACCTTCTCAGGCGTGATCGGCTACCGGGCTCTCTCGGTCGATTACGCCCAGGGCGAGGGCCGGACGCGCTATGAGTTCGACATGCTGCAGCACGGCCCGGTGCTCGGCATCAGCGCACGGTTCTGATCAGTGGCAGGTTGCACATGCCGGTGTCTTGCCATGGTCGCGGCATACGGATGGTTGGAATGCTCGACAAAAGCGGAAGCCCAGAGACATTGAGCTGGTCGGGTAGCCAGGGGCGTGTTCAGTTTAACGTCACATAACAGATCCAGTGGCTCAACAGACGCGGATACGGCGTGCGATTCTGGTCGTGTCGGGCCATGCATGATCAGATGTCCTAAGGCAGTTCAGAAGGGAGTTCACGTGATGCGCCTTAGTCGCAGTATACGGGCTGGCATTCTCCTTCTTGCAGCCTGCTTCACCCCGGCCGCTGCGCAGGATGCGGATCTTGCCAAGAAGCTCAGCAATCCCGTTGCCAACCTGATTAGCGTGCCGTTCCAGTTCAACTACGATGGCAGGATCGGTCCGGGAGACGATGGCGGTCGCGCGACGCTGAACATTCAGCCGGTGGTTCCCATCACCCTCAATCCCGAATGGAACCTCATCTCGCGGACGATCCTGCCGATCATCTCGCAATGGGATCTCGCGCCCGGCGCGGGCCATCAATTCGGCTTGTCCGACACGACGCAGAGCCTGTTCCTATCCCCGCAATCGCCAGGGTCTGGCGGCATCATCTGGGGCCTCGGCCCGGTCCTCCGCCTACCGACCGCGACGGACGACCTGCTTGGGGATGGCCGGTGGGGCGCCGGGCCGACGGCCGTCGTGCTCAAGCAGACCGGTCCATGGACGGTCGGCGCCCTCGCCAATCAAGTCTGGTCTGTCGGCGGGGCTACCCGCAGCCAGGCAGGCAACGTCAACGCGACGTTCCTGCAACCGTTCATCTCGTACACGACCGCCGACGCATGGACCTTCACGCTCAACAGCGAGTCCACCTTTGACTGGGCCAACGACAAGGTGACCGTGCCGATCAACGGGATCGTCGCCAAGCTCATCAAGGTGAACCGGCAACCAATCAGTCTCTTCGTCGGCGCGCGGTATTACGTTGTCTCGCCGGAATCAGGGCCGAAGGGATTCGGACTGCGGGCTGGCGTGACGCTCCTCTTCCCGAAGTAGTCTGAGAACGCATCAATGATATGTTCCCTGTACGGCAGGGTCGACAGCATCAATAGGTGTATCAGCCTGGGTCGCCAGCATAACTGTGTAGTGGCTGCCATGCCGTGGGCGTGGCGCACGATCCCACACGCCCACGGCTTATCCCTTGGGCCGAGCCTGATCGGCTCGTCCTAAGGGACCTCCATCATCACACGGCCGTTTAGATGACGAGTAAGTCCGAGCTGGTCATCTTGAGATTCTTGGACAGGGTGGCGAATTCTACCGCCTTGCCGCTCCCAGAACCGTCCGCATCGTACAAAAGGACGCCCTTCGCCTTGTTGTAGATGATGTAGTCGTTCTGGTCCTTGGCCTTGGTGCCGATCGTGAAGAAGTCCTTGTTCAGCTTGCCGGGTTTCAGCTCCGTGCCTTTGCCGAGCTTCTTGAACACGGCATTGTCGAGCTGGAAATAATCATCATTCACGTTGAAGTCCGTCACCTTGTCGACGTTCGACTTGGACGCTTTTGTATCGAAGATGAAGGTATCCTTGCCGCCCTTGCCCGTCAGCGTGTCTTTTCCGCCTCCACCGGTGATCTCGTTCGCTCCATCGTTGCCGATGATGACGTTGCTGAGCTTGTTGCCGACGAGGTCGATGGCCTTGTTGCCGCTGATGGCGACTGCCTTCTGGTTGCTGCCGGTGAGCGTATAGCTCTCGGCAACTGTCACCTCGTTCATGGCGCTGAGCTTCGCGTTCATCACGCTTACGGCACCCGCCACACCCATATCCAGGGCGGCGGTCTGGCCTATCTTGAGGCCAGTCAGGAGCAATTCATGGTCGTCGACGACGAGGTCGAAGGGCGTGCGCACCGTGAAGCCGATCGTCGTCGTCTGCCCCTTCGCGAGGCTGCCGTTCCAGGGGGCATTCTTCAATTCGTACACGTCGCTGGTGCTTGCGTCCTGAACCTTCGAGAGTTCGGCGCCCCAGATCGACGTGATTTCGTATGCGCTGTTGAGGAACAAGCTCCAACCCGCGAGGCTCGCATCGGCTTTGACCGTCAGCGTGACCTCGAAGCCACCCCACCAATTCTTCCCGGGTGTGATCACGAGCGCACTGGGAGTCACTTTGATGCCGTCGACAGGCTCCGCCGACTGGAACAGGTCGCGGTACTTGCTCTCGAGTTCCAGGCCGAATTTGAAATCGAAACCTTGGTTCGAGATGTTGGAGCCGTCGCCGGAGCCGTCGGTGTCACCATAGATGATGTCGCGACCGCCACCGCCATAGAGCTTGTCGGAGCCCGCACCGCCGACGATAGTGTCATCGCCGCTTTGGCCGTAGCCCAAGTCGTCATCGTTGCCGCCGACAATGACGTCGCTGACGTTGCCGCCGTAAAGCTCGTCGCGTCCGTCGTTTCCGTTGAGCTGGTTGAAGCCCTCGTTGCCGTAGAGGCGGTCGTCGCCGCCACGCCCGATCAGGGTCTCGCCGTCATTGCTGCCGTACAGGTCAAGCGAGCTGTTCGCGCGGACCGAGATGCCGCGGCCGGCGCCGGGCACGCTGCTCCATGCCGTCGGGAGATCGGTCGTGACCGGCTTCTCCTCAACCAAGGCGAGGACATCCTTCATCGACAGCTTCTTGCCGTCCGCGAAGACGAATGCCTCACGGGTGCTATCCCGCAAGCCGCCGAAGTCGTTGATGACGATGGCATCGCCGCTGCCGAGGATCAGAGCGATCTTGTCATGGGACGGGGTTCCGATGCGGTTCGTAACACCGGTCACGAAGGTGGCGCCGATGATCTCCGTTG
>NZ_JBFUMH010000054.1:0-32707 GCF_054049475.1 Microvirga sp. P5_D2
TCCGACACCAGGCGGCGCTTGCGCTGGCGGCGCTTGGGCCAAGGGTCGGGATAGAGGATGTAGACGCGGTCGAACGAACTGTCTGGCAGGGTCGGCAGAAGCTTAGTGACGTCGTCGTCCCAGACGCGGATATTGCCGAGCTTTTCATGCTCCACGGCGGCGAGAAGCTTCGCCATGCCGTTCACGAAGGGCTCGCAGCCGATGAAATTGACGTCCGCATGGGCGCGGGCCTGTGCGGCGAGATGTTCGCCGCCGCCGAAGCCGATCTCAAGCCAGGTTTCGCGCGCATCGGTGTTGGGAAACTGGCTGGAGGGAGCGCTGCCCGGGATCGCGCGGATCGCGGGCAGCAGGTTCTGGACGAGATCGTCCTGGCCCGCGCGAAGCTTCTTGCCTTTCCGGCGCCCGAAGAAAGCGCCGGTTTGTTCAGGAGCTTCGCTCATAAGGATTACCGGAACGCTGCCTTCAGGCTGTCGGAGAGGTCGGTACGCTCCCAGGAGAAGCCGCCGTCCGCCTGCGGCGCGCGGCCGAAATGGCCGTAAGCCGCGGTACGGGCATAGATCGGCCTGTTGAGGCCGAGATGCGTGCGAATGCCGCGGGGCGAGAGATCCATGACGTCCATGAGAACCGCCTCGAGCTTGTCCTCGCTCACCTTGCCGGTCTCGTGCAGGTCCACGTAGATCGACAGGGGCTTCGCCACGCCGATGGCGTAGGAGAGCTGCAGGGTGCAGCGGTCGGCGAGGCCGGCGGCCACAACGTTCTTGGCGAGGTAGCGGGCGGCGTAGGCAGCCGAACGGTCCACCTTGGTCGGGTCCTTACCGGAGAAGGCGCCGCCGCCGTGGGGAGCCGCACCGCCGTAGGTGTCCACGATGATCTTGCGGCCGGTCAGGCCGCAATCGCCGTCGGGACCGCCGATCACGAACTTGCCGGTGGGGTTCACGTGCCAGATGGTCTGGGACGAGATCCAGCCTTCCGGCAGGGTCTTGCGGATATAGGGCTCGACGATCTTGCGCACGTCATCGGAGGAGAGGTTCTCGTCCAGGTGCTGCGTGGACAGAACGATCTGGGTGGCGGCAACCGGCTTGCCGTTCTCGTAGCGCACCGTGACCTGGCTCTTGGCGTCTGGGCCGAGCTTGGCGGCGTCGCCCGACTTCGCCTTGCGGGCGATGTTCAGGTCTTCGAGGATCTTGTGGGCGTAGTAGATCGGCGCCGGCATGAGCTCGGGCGTCTCGTTGCAGGCGTAGCCGAACATGATGCCCTGGTCGCCAGCGCCTTCGTCCTTGTTGCCGGACGCGTCCACGCCCTGGGCGATGTGGGCGGACTGGGCATGCAGGTAAACGTCGACCTCGGCGTTCTTCCAATGGAAGCCTTCCTGCTCGTAGCCGATGTCCTTGATGGCATCGCGGGCAAGCTGGATCACCTTGTCCTTGGTGATCGAATCGGGGCCGCGAACCTCACCGGCGATAACCACGCGGTTGGTGGTCGCCAGGGTTTCGCAGGCCACGCGAGCCTCGGGCTCGGCAGCGAGATAAGCATCGACGACGGCGTCCGAAATCCGGTCGCAGACTTTATCCGGATGGCCCTCGGAGACCGATTCGCTGGTGAAAAGATAGCTGGAGCGGCGCACGACAGAATTCCTTCAAGGCATATTGGATATGCTGTGCCTACAGGTGCCGTAGGCTTTCTTTAGCCATGCTCATGCCGCAGCCTTAAAGAAAGGTCAAGCGAACGCGTTCTTTATGACGAACGCTCTTCCTCGTTCTCCTGAGCCGCCAGAGCTGCGACTAATTGAACGATGCTTTTGCGAACCTTGGCACTCTTGATGCCGGTGAAGGTTCTGATCAGCTGAAGACCCTCGGGGGTGGACATTACATCAGAGATATAGGGTGCGGATTCTTCCTCCGCAAAGCCGGTCTCGATCTTGATGCTTTTGATGCCGTTGAAGAAGAAATCGATTCCGACACCGAGAACCTTGGCGATGTCGACGAGGCGACCCACGCTGATCCGGTTGGTGCCTTTTTCATATTTCTGGACCTGCTGAAACGTAAGGCCAAGCATATCGCCAAGTTTTTCTTGGCTCATGCCAATCGAGATCCGGCGCATACGCACCCGAGTCCCAATCTCCACATCGATAGAGCTGGTCGATTTCTTCATAACTCACGCTTTCTTGCCGAAGCTGCCGTAGCGTCGAGTCATCATTACCTTATACTATAAAGGATCGTTGTTTTCGACGTACAATTAAGGCCATTAAGCAGATGGCAAGCGTGGCCGTCAAAGAAAACATACCGAATTTCGAATAAAGAGTCGGTGAGGCTGCAACCGGTAACTTAGCGTCGATAACGCCTTCAACCCCAAGTGGAAGGCTATCCACAATACGACCGTGGGAATCGATCACTGCGGAGATTCCCGTGTTCGCAGCTCTGACCAGAGGTAGGCCTTCCTCTACGGAACGCAAACGCGCCTGCGCAAAGTGTTGATAAGGCCCCGGCGTCTGTCCGAACCAGGCATCGTTGGTGACGTTGAGGATCAGGTTGGGGCGCGGGCCCTCGGGCAGGATCTCACCCGGAAAGATCGCCTCGTAGCAGATCGTCGCTGCCACCGGCGGCAGCCCTGGAATCGTGAGCGACTTGCGATACTCGCTTGGCTCGAAGCCGCCGGGAATCTGCACGAACTGACGCAATCCCACCGCCCGGATCAGGGCGTCGAGAAATTTCGGCACATACTCTCCAAAGGGTACCAAATGCACCTTGTCATAGGCGCCGAGAATCGTGCCGCGATCGTCGATCACTTGGATTGCATTAAAAAACTTGCCCACCGACTCGCCCGGCAACGGCTCATCCATGCGTGCGGCCCCGGTGATCAGCATCGAGCCCGGCTCCAGAAGAGCGGCGATCTGGGCGAGCGATGCGGGATCACGGTGGAGCAGGAAGGGGAAGGCGGATTCGGGCCAGACGATATGGGTTGCATCGGCCAGTCCTGTGCCGGCGCGCCCGGCGCTCGCGCTGATCGTGAGGTAGCGGCGCATGATGGCGTCGCGATTGCGCGGATTGAACTTCGCATCCTGCGGCAGGTTCGGCTGCATGATGCGGAAGCGCACGTTCTCGACCGTGGTCATGGGCTGGGAAGGGATACGCCAAATGCCGAAACCGGCCATGATGCCGAGAACCAATAGCGCCAGGGTGGGCGTCATAAGGCGTTCACGCCGCGAGCGTCCTGTGAGAAGCAGAACCGGCGCGGCGCAGATCGCGATGGCGATGAAGGTCAGGCCGTAGAGGCCGATGAGCGAGGCGCTCTGCATCAGCCAGAGGTTTTGGCCGAGCGCCATGCCGGGGCTGTTCCAGGGAAAGCCCGTGAAGAGATGCCCGCGCATGACCTCGCTGATGGTCAATCCTAGGCTAAGAGCAAAAATGCGCGAGGCATCGGGCAGCCAGAGCAGGCGTGCCAGGGCGAAACCGAAGGCGGGAAAGAATGCGAGGACCGCCGGCAGGCCCAGCACGCCGAAGGGCAGGGCCCAAGCGAATTGATCGGCCTCCACGAGGAAGGCCGCGCCCAGCCACCAGAGGCCGGCCACGAAATAGCCGAAGCCCCAGAACCAGCCGATGAAGGCTGCCGATTTCACGGGAGCCCAGCGGGACGGTCCGTCCTTGGCCGTGCCGTCCATGAGCAGAACGGCGGGGATGAGGGAGAGGGCAAGAGCCGGAAGAAAGCCGAAAGGCGGCATGGCGAGCGCGCCTATGGCTCCGGCCGCGAAGCCCAGGAGCCAGCGGCGCCATCCCCGGGCGAGGATGGCGCGATTGCTAGTGCATCGTGCGGAAAAGTGGATCCGGTTTTCCGCGCTCAACGATGCGCTCTCCAAAGAGTGGAGCATCGGATTGGATCCCAAAAGTGGACCCACTTTTGGGATCCAATCCGATGCTCTAGGCAAATCATTCGGCGGCGGCGTTTTGCGGCGGAGGCAGGAGGGCGACCTCCGAGGAGGTCGAAGACACGCTCCGCTGCAGGATGCGCAGGCKCTTCACCCGGCGGGGATCCGCGTCGAGAACCTCGAATTCCAAGCCGTTCGGCCCCACGATCACCTCGCTGCGCGAAGGCACGCGGCCGGCCACGGTCACGATGAAGCCGCCGATGGTGTCGATATCCTCGGCGCCTTCCTCGTCGGACAGGTCGACGCCCAGGATCTCCGTCACTTCGTCGAGGCTCGCGCGGGCATCGGCGATATAGGTGCCGTCGGCTGCCTTCACGATGGTGATCGTGGCATCGACGTCATGTTCGTCCTCGATGTCGCCGACCACAGTCTCCACGAGGTCCTCGATGGAAACGAGGCCGTCGGTGCCACCGTATTCGTCGATCACGAGGGCCATGTGGGTGCGGGTCGCCTGCATGCGCACCAGAAGGTCGATGGCGGGCATGGAGCGCGGCACGAAGAGAACTGGGCGCAGGATGTTGGCGGAGGCCAGCGTCATGGACAGATCGATCTGACCGAGGCTCGGCGGAGGCGTCTCATCGCTCGTGCCCGACTCGGAAGCGCCGCTTTCGGCGCGCATGGCGATGAAATCGAGGAAGTCCCGGATATGGACCATGCCCTTCGGGTCATCGAGGGTCTCGCCATAGGCGGGGAGACGGGAATGACCGGCGGTGCGGAAGAGGTTGAGCAGTTCGCCGAGATTGGTATCGGCGGCGACCGCCACGATGTCGGCCCTTGGCACCATCACGTCTTCCACCCGGATGCGGTGGAAGGAGAGCACATTCTTGAGCATCGCCCTTTCCCGGGGCGAAAAGTCCGTGTCCTCGACGGATTCCTCGAGGGCGTCCTCGAGATCATGGCGGATGGAATCGCGGGGCTTCAGGCCCAGCCGGGTCAGAACCCGGTCGTACCAATGGTCGCGTGTATCGTCTGTCTCGCTACTAGGTCGGACAGGGCGTTCGCTACGACTTCGATCTTCGTTCATATCTGTTGAGTTTCAGCGAAAACGTTTTTGCGTTCAGGCTGCCATATCGCGATAAGGGTCGGCGATGCCAAGGGTGGCGAGCGCCTTTACCTCAAGAGCTTCCATAATTTCCGCCTCCGCCTCGACTTCGTGGTCGTAGCCGAGAAGATGCAGAACTCCATGGACGATCAAATGGGCAAAATGATGCGCAAGCTCCTTGGATTCCTCCTCGGATTCGCGCACCAGGGTTTCGTAAGCTAAAGCAATATCGCCCAAATGGCGAGGCCCTGTTGCACCGGGCTGCTCGGGAGCCGGGAAGGACAGCACGTTAGTCGGCTTGTCCTTGCCCCGCCAGTTGCGGTTCAGCTCCTGGATCTGGGCATCGTCGGTAAGCATCACACTCGCCTCGAAGTCGCCGGCCGCCTCATAGGTTACAGCAAGCGCCGCCTCGGCCGCCTTCTGCGCAAGCGCCTCCACGTCCGGGATCGTCTCCCAGTCGCCCTCCTCGATCATGATGTCGAGCTCGATCACGGCCTGCGATCCCGATCCCTGTAAGATGGTTCCTGCGGCGGGTTGTTGCGGAAGTCGGTGTCGTAAGCCGATACGATCCGGCGCACGAGGTCGTGACGCACCACGTCGCCCTCCTTGAAGGTGACGCGGGAGATACCCTCGACGCCCTGAAGGATGCGCACGGCCTCCACGAGGCCCGATTTCTGCCCCGGCGGCAGGTCGATCTGCGACGGGTCGCCGGTGATGATCATGCGCGACCCCTCGCCAAGACGGGTCAGGAACATCTTCATCTGCATGGTGGTGGTATTCTGGGCCTCGTCCAGCAGCACGAGTGCGTTGGTGAGCGTGCGGCCGCGCATGAAGGCGAGTGGTGCGATCTCGATCATGCCGGTCTGGAGGCCGCGATCCACGTGGCGCGCTTCCATGAAGTCGTAGAGCGCGTCGTAGATCGGGCGCAGATAGGGATCGACCTTTTCTCGCATGTCCCCGGGCAGGAAGCCGAGGCGCTCACCCGCTTCCACGGCCGGTCGCGAGATGATTAGGCGGTCCACCTGTCCGGCTTCCAGGAGCGACACGGCATAGCCCACCGCAAGCCAGGTCTTGCCGGTGCCGGCCGGGCCTTCGGCGAAGGTCAGCTCATTCTGCTTGAGCGCCTTGATATAGACGTTCTGCGCCGCGTTGCGCGCACGCACGGGGCCGCGTTTGCGGGTCGCGATATGGTCGAAGGCGGAGAGGCCCGGGGCAGGCGCCTCCTCAGGCGAGAACAGCGAGCCCTGAAGCGTCGCTTCCTCGACGGTGCCGTCGACATCGCCAGGGCCGATGGCAGCGCCTTGGCGGGCCCGGTCATAGAGCCCTTCCAGAACGCGCCGGGCCATCTCGGTCGATTCGGGCGTGCCCTTCAAGGTGACTCGGTTGCCGTTGGCGACGGCGGCCACGTTCAGGCGGCGCTCCAGATGCGCGAGATTCTGGTCGTATTGCCCGAAGACTAGGCTGGCGAGGCGGTTGTCGTCGAAGGTGAGGATGATTTCCGCCTCTTCCTCGACGCCTGGATGCGAAGTGCTGGGGGATCTGCCCTTTTGCGCTCGTGCGGTCACGTTGTCCGCTGGCCTCAAATGCCTCTCCTATGTATTCCGCGGCAGAATTGCCCGCGAAAGAAACTCTCTTCAGAGAAGAAAGTGTCAGGCCGCAGCCTGGTTGCTGGGCTCCGCCACTTCCCCGAACAAGCTGTTGGTGCTTGTTTGGGTAATCCGCACCGTCACGATATCACCGATCCGGTGGCTGTCGCTGTCAAACTGCACAGGTTGCAGATAAGGCGACTTGCCGGCCATCTGGCCCGGGTGACGACCCGGCTTCTCCAAGAGAACGTCCAGAGTCTGACCAACGGTTCCGCGATTGAAAGCCTGTCTTTGGGTTTCCAACAGATTTTGCAGACGCGCCAGCCGCTCGGATTTCACGGCCTCGGACACCTGGGCCTCGATCTCCGCCGCCGGCGTGCCGGGGCGGGGGCTGTACTTGAACGAGAAGGAGCTGGCAAAGCCCACATCGGCCACGAGCCGCATGGTCTCCTCGAATTCCGCATCCGTCTCGCCGGGGAAGCCGACGATGAAATCCGAGGACAAAGCAAGGTTCGGCTGCACGGCGCGAACGCGCTCGATCACGCGGCGGTACTCGTCGCCCGTGTGCTTGCGGTTCATCACGTCGAGAATGCGGTCGGAGCCGGACTGCACGGGCAGGTGCAGGAAAGGCATGACCGCAGGCAAATCGCGGTGGGCGGCGATCAGCTCCTCGTCCATGTCGCGCGGATGGCTCGTCATGTAGCGAAGCCGGACGATGCCGGGAATCTCGGCGAGGCGATGCAGCAGGCGGCCGAGCGTCCAGACCAAGCCGTCCGGACCCTCGCCGTGATAGGCATTCACGTTCTGCCCGATCAGGGTGAGTTCGCGCACTCCCGCGTCCGCCAGGCGCAGGGCTTCATCGACGATTTTGACGACCGGCCGCGAGACCTCCGCGCCACGGGTATAGGGCACCACGCAGAAGGTGCAGAACTTGTCGCAACCCTCCTGGATCGTGAGGAAGGCCGAGACGCCGCGGCTCTGGGTGCGAGCCTTGGTTGCGGCAGGGAGGTGGTCGAACTTGTCCTCGATGGGGAATTCCGTATCGACGACGCGCTCCGAGCGGGGCTTTTTCAAAAGCTGGGGCAGATTGTGGTAGTTCTGCGGGCCCACCACCACGTCCACGGCCGGCGCGCGGCGCAGGATCTCCTTACCCTCGGCCTGGGCGACGCAGCCCGCGACCACGACCTTGATTTCCTGCCCTTGCGCCTCGCGCTCCTGCTTCATCTCGCGCACGCGGCCCAATTCCGAATAAACCTTCTCGGCCGCCTTCTCGCGGATGTGGCAGGTGTTGAGGATGACGAGATCCGCCTCCTCCATGGCCTTGGTCTCGGCATAGCCTTCGGTCGCCAGCATGTCCGCCATGCGCTCGGCATCGTAGACATTCATCTGGCAGCCATAGGATTTGACGAAGACTTTTTTCACGAGATCGGCCTGTCTGTTGGATCGGGAAGATCAGGCGGTCCTTTTAAGCCTTTTGCGCGCGCAAGAGAATAGCGGCTGTTTGGCTCAATCCCGAAAGGCGCCCTCGACAGGAGCCGAAAGCTCCCGGTCGGCCTGAAGGATCTCGGCGACGACCTTTTCAAAAGCTGGGCGTTCGGAGAGCCGGGCGTACCAAGCAGCGAGAGCCGGATAGACCTTCAGGGAAGGCCCGCCCAAGCGACGCACCCAGAACACCCCCATGAAGGCTGCAATGTCGGCGGCGGAGAAGTTGCCGCACAGATAGGTCTTACCCGACAACTCACGCTCGAGCGTCGCAAAATGGCCCGCGATGACAGGCTCCGCCTCCCTGGCCTTCGTCTCGTTCGTGAGGAAGCGCGGGTCGTCCGCCTCGTGCGGCTCGGTGCGATGCATCAGGGCGCGGAAGGCGGCCAGCATCACCTCGTCGGCGAAGACATCGAGCAGGCGGCAGCGGGCCTTGTCTTGCGGCGCTTTCGGGAAGAGGGCGGGCGTGGGATAGGCGTCTTCCAAGTATTCCACGATCACCGTGGAATCGTAGAGCACGAGGTCTCCATCCACGAAGACCGGCACCTGACCCTTCGGATTGGCGGCCAGCACCGCCGGGTCCTTCGGGGCATAGCCCCTGGTCTGACTGAAGGGCACCTGGATGCGCTCGAAGGAAAGCCCCTTCTCATGCAGGGCGATTTCGACCTTGCGGGAGAAGAGGCTGACTGGGCCGGAATAGAGCTTCATCGTCGATCCCTCAGGCGATGGATGGGCAGGATCAGGGATTTCCCCAGAAGGCTCCATTCAAGCCTTCCACATCCGCCTTGGACAAGCCGATATCGGCCAGATCGTGATCGTTCATGCGATACAGCTCGCGGCTGCTGGAGCGGTTGTCGAGCCAATATTCGAAGCGAAGCAGATAATCGAGCATGGTCGTTGTCCTTTCAGGCTTGGCGGGGGCGAACCCAAGATTTACTGTGGCGCATCCGGTTGCCATGACAGACCTCCATCGAAGATGTTTCCTATGAGAGAAAAGATGCTCCTGGAGGGGTCGACAAGCAAACGAGAAGTCCTTGTCCGATGCCCAAGGTGGTCTTGGGCAAATTGACCGTTAGGTAAGTTTCATGGCCCGCCGCCGCCTGCCCCCGCTCAATGCCCTTCGCGCCTTCGAGGCTGCCGCCCGCCACCTCAGCTTCGAGAAGGCTGGAGACGAGATTGCCGTGACCGCGAGCGCGGTCGGCCAGCAGATCAAGTCATTGGAGGCCTGGATCGGGCGACCTCTGTTCGTGCGCCTGCCGGCCAAGGGCGTGGCGTTGACCTCGCTGGGCCAGCGCTACGCCAATGCGGTCACCGACACGCTCAACCGGCTCGACGAGGCGACGGCCCAGGCGCTGAAGCCGGAGAACTCCCACGTGGTCACCGTCAGCGTCATGCCGAGCCTTGCCACGAACTGGCTCATCCCGAGGCTCGGGGCCTTCCGCGAGCGCGAGCCCGACATCGATGTGCGTGTCTCGGTATCGATGCGGCTGACCAATTTCGCCCGGGACGATGTGGATGTGGCGATCCGCTTCGGGCGCGGGAATTACACGGGCCTACGGACGGACCTGCTGATGGAGGAGTATTTCTTCGCCGTCTGCAGCACCACCCTGCTGAACGATCCCGAGAGGCCCCTGCGGGAGCCCAACGATCTGCGCCGCCACACGCTCATCCACGAGATCGCCGAGGGTATTCTGGACTACACGACCTGGGACACCTGGCTCGCCGCCATCGGCGTGACCGGCATCGACACCTCGCGCGGGCCGCGCTTCACCCATACCTATCTCTGCCTCCAGGCGGCTGCGGCCGGGCAGGGCGTGGCACTCGCCACGACCGCGCTGATCGGCGATCACCTGTCGGCGGGCCGTCTCGTGCGGCCTTTCCCGCATCAGGTCAGGGGCGGCTACCAATACTACATCGTCTGCCCGGAGGACGTGGCCGAGCGCCCCGCCATCGCGGCCTTCCGCGCATGGCTGCTGGACGAGGCCCGCGCGCAGGCTTCGGGTTAAGCCGCCGTCAACGCCCTGCGCACGGAAGCCTCCGCAGCAGCGGTCGCTTCCTTGCGGCTGCCGTTGAAGGAGATCGGCTCGCCCCAGGTGACCACCACGTCGATTGGGTGGCCTTTGACGAAGAGGGCGAGATGAGGCGCGAGGTCCATGTCGCCGTACCACGCGATGAAGGGACGGTCGCGTCGGGTGATCGGCAGGCCGTCGCGGCGGGTATAGGCGATGGCGAGCGGCTGGAGATAGACGGTCTCGACCGTATCATGAGCGAGCGCCGACTGCGCCGCGCCGACGAGCGAGGAGCGGAAGGGCAGGAGCCTGTTGCCGTCGCCCGTGGTGCCCTCGGCGAAGAGCACGATCACCTCGCCTTTGACGAGGCGGTGAGCCAGTGCGTCGTTGACCTCCGCCGTCGCTTTCCGACGCTGCCGGTCGATGAAGACGGAGCGCTGGAGCTTCGCCAGCAGCCCGACCACGGGCCAGTTCCCGACCTCCGATTTCGCGATGAAGGAAAGCGGATGCAGGGAGCCGATGACGGGAATATCGAGCCAGGACACATGGTTCGACACCACAAGCGTCGGTGCATCAGTTGGCGGCGTTCCTTTCTCAATCACGCGAACATTGAAAAGTCGCAGCAGGAAGCGGTGAAACCACACCGGAATGTGGTGCATCGGCGGCCAACCGAAGCGAATGCTCAGCATCTGGAGAGGCGCGAGCACGAGCCCGAACAGCGCCAGCAGCGTGAGTTTCGCGGCGACGACGATTCTGATCACGCATCGTCCTTGTCGATGGGCACCGCGTAGAGTTCGAGCCGGTGATAGACCACCTTGTAGCCGAGGCGTTTGGCGATTTCGGTCTGCAGCGCCTCGATCTCCTCCGAGCGGAATTCGATCACGTCGCCGGTTTCGAGATTGATCAGGTGGTCGTGATGCTCGCGCGCCGCCTGCTCGTAACGCGAGCGCCCGTCGCGGAAATCGAGCCGCTCCAGAATGCCCTCGGATTCGAAAAGCCGCACGGTGCGGTAAACGGTCGAGAGAGAAATTCGATCATCGACTGCTGCCGCGCGCCGGTGCAGCTCCACTACGTCCGGGTGATCATCAGCGGCGTCGAGCACCTGCGCGATGATCTTGCGCTGGCCCGTCATGCGCAGGCCCTTGTCCCGGCAGGCGCGCTCGATCGCGTCCGAGCGGCGTAATCTCGCTGTATTGCTGGTTCGTGCAACCAAGGCTTCATCTCTCCCTGGGCATGCTTATAGGAGACTTGGCCGAGCGGGGCTATAGGCCGAGCGCCATAGTGAGCGCCGCGACCCGTGTCCCATCGGGTTTTTGGTAATAACCCTGGCGGCGTCCGGTTTCCTGAAACCCGAAGCGGCGATAGAGGGCGAGCGCCGGGCCGTTGCCCTCCTCGACCTCCAGATGAACGGTTTTGACCCCGCGCCGGGAGAGCTCGTCGAGATGCCGGGCGAGCAGCGGATTGGAATGTCCCTTGCCCCGCGCTTCCGGCGCGATGGCGACCGTGAGGATCTCGGCCTCGTCGAGCACGATGCGTGACAGCACGAAGCCCGAGGACTTGGCGGTGCTGCCGAGAAACAAGCCATCCGCCACCACGCCGCGCTCGCCGAGCAGGCGCTCGAATTCCAGGGTGCTCCAAGGCCGAGAGAAGGAGGTGCCGTGGATCGCGGCCAGCCGTGCGGCGGCCTCGGTCCCCACCGGCTCGATGCGCGGCAGGGCGGGCCTGAAAAGATCGAATACCCTCATTGCCGGGCGATGCGCGCCCCATGCTGTGGCTTGGCATCGGGATCGCGTAGATAGAGGGGCTTGGGGAGAGCCTGATTCGGGTCCGCGAGAGCGCCGAGCCGGGCGACCCAGGAAATGTCGGGCGCGGCCGCCACATCGACGATCCGGGCCTCGACGCCTTGGGCACGGGCTTCAGCCGCCAGCATGGCGGCGGCCGAGCCGCTCACCAGAATGGGGCCTGAGCCCAGCATGCGGATGGCATCGCGATAGCTCATGAGGCTGGGTGCGATGATCGTGCGCCCGCCCGGCGCGATGGCCTGGATGTAGATGTGTCCGTGCTTGGCATCGATGGCGGCGGTAAACAACCCGCGCCGCTCCTGGGCCATCAGGGGAGCGAGGAAAGCGGAGAGCGTCGCGACGCCGACCACCGGAATGCCGGCGGCAAGGCCGATGCCCCGGGCGGCGGAAATGCCGACCCTCAGCCCTGTATAGCTGCCCGGACCCACCGTGACCGCGATGCGGTCCAGCCCCTCGAAGCCGCCTTCGACCTGCGCGGAGACCCGATCGATGAGCGGCAGCAGGGCCTCCGCATGGCCGCGCTCCATCTCCATCGTTTCGCTGGCTAGAGGCGCGGCATCGCCCGCCTGCCAGATGCAGGCCGAGCAGGCCCCGAGGGCCGTATCGATGGCAAGGATTCGCACCATTCGCCTCCGTTGGATGGTCAGTTTTCTTTAGAGCAAGAAGCGGACAGGTGGAAACCCGGTTTCACAATTCTATCAACCAGCTCCGAGAGTTTCAGCTTGAGCCTTCCGAGAGGCCGGTGCGATGATCGTACCATGACAACCTTACCTGACTCTAAGCTCAAGCCCTGGACCGTGACCTCCTCGCGGGACGTGATTCGCGACCAATGGGTCAAGCTTCGCGCCGATGACTGCATGACCGCCGAGGGCGTGGAGGTCGCGCCCTATTACGTACTTGAATATCCCGATTGGGTTCAGATCGTCGCCATCGACGACGAGGATCATCTGATCCTGGTCAGGCAATACCGTCACGGGTTCGGTGGGATATCCCTCGAGGTGCCGGCGGGCACGGTCGACGAGGAAGATCCGTCTCCGCTCGCAACGGCGGCTCGCGAGCTTGAGGAAGAGACAGGATATGTCGCCGAGCATTGGCGCTACCTCGGCAAGCACTCACCCAATCCCGCTACCCATACGAATTTCTGCCACACGGTGCTCGCCCAGGGTTTGAGCCTGTCCGGCAAGACACTCGACGATCCCACCGAGCAGATCCAGGTCGTGCGAGTTCCGGTTCAAGAAGCCTTTCGGCTTGCCGCCGACGGCACCATCACCAATGCGCCGCAAATTGCTTCCCTTGCGATTGCGCTCGGCGCCATCGGCAAATGGAATCCGTGATCACTCGATCCGGCAGAATTCCTCGAAGGCAAAGCGTGGCTGGCGGGGGTGAAGCTTCTCCAGCAGGCCGTAGCCGAGATTGATCAGGAAGTTGGACTTGGTCTTGCCGTCGGGAAAGAACGTCCGGTCCACGCCCTCGCGGTCGAATCCACCCATGGGGCCGCAATCGATCCCGAGAGCGCGGGCCGCCATGATGAGATAGGCGCCCTGGAGGCTGGAGCCCTGGAAGGCCGTGCGCTCGATCACGTCCGGCTTGCCCGCGAACCAGCTGCGCGCGTCTTTGCTGTGCGGAGCCAGGAAGCCGAGCTTCTCGTAGAATTCCATGTCGTGCGCCACGATCACGGTGGCGGGCGCGCTCATGGTCTGGCGCACATTGCCCTCGTCGAGATGGGGCTTCAGCTTTTCCTTCGCTGCTTCGGACACCACGAAGACAAAGCGGACCGGGGTCGTGTTGGCGCTGGTCGGGCCGAGCTTCGCGAGGTCCGCAATAGCGCGCAGGGTTTCTTCCGAAATCTTGCGCTCATCCCACCAGCGATGGGTGCGGGCATTGCGGAAGATCTGGTCGATGGCGGCGTCGGACAGGGCAGGCACGGCTGTTCTCCAAAGAAAAAGCGCGGCATGGGAACCGCGCTTCGGAATATTGGGCTTCTAAGACTGGATCAAACCGCCTGCACTTCGCGCACATCCGGCAGGAAGTGGCGAAACAGGTTCTGGATGCCGTGGCGCAGGGTCGCGGTGGAGGAGGGGCAGCCCGAGCAGGCGCCCTTCATGACCAGATAGACGGTACCGTCCTTGAAGCCGCGGAACGTGATGTCGCCGCCGTCACCGGCAACGGCCGGGCGGATGCGGGTCTCGAGCAGCTCCTTGATGGTCTCGACGGTAGCGGCGTCCGCATCGTCGAAGAACTCCTCGCCATCGTCATCCACGATCGCGCTGCCCTCGGCGAAGAGGGGCGCGCCGGTCATGAAATGCTCCATGATCGCGCCGAGGATCGCGGGCTTCAGGTGCTGCCATTCCCCATCCGCCTTGGTGACGGTGATGAAGTCGTAGCCGAAAAACACGCCGGTCACGCCCGGCACGGCAAAGAGCCGCTCCGCCAGGGGCGAGGCTGCGCCACCCTCGGGCGTCTTCGCCTCGAAGGTGCCGTCAGCCATGACCACACGGCCGGGCAGGAATTTCAGGGTCGCGGGATTGGGGGTCGCTTCAGTCTGAATAAACATCGTTTTCAGGTCCTCTGACGCCGGTTCAAGGCCGGCCGAGCGGTGGGCTTAGAATCGTTCTAACAGGTTCCTCTCCCAATGTGGATCGGGGCGAAGCGGATTCCAAGAGGAGAATGAGCGGGATGGGATGACACCAACCTTAACCGGCGAGGGCGTCGATCTCTTCATCCGTGAGGCTGCCCGGCACCACGACGATGGGGACCGGGAAGGTGGAGGCGGCCTTGCCGGCGAGCGTGGTCACGAGGGGGCCGGGGCCTTCCTTGCCGCTGCCGGCGGCGAGCACGAGGAAGGATACGTCCTCGTCCTCATGGATCAGCTTGATGATTTCATCCGCCCGGTTGCCGACGCGGATCACCTGCTCGGGCTCCACGCCCGCGGCGTTTCGCGCCTCGCGGGCGGCGGCCTCCAGCTGCTTGGCGGCCTCCGCACTCGCTTCCTCGATCATGGCCTCGCCGACGCCGAGCCATTCGAAATTGTCCGGCGGGTTCACGACGGCGAGCATCAGCATGCTCGCGCCGGTTCTGGCCGCGCGCCGGGAAGCGAAGTGAATCGCCCGGGCACATTCGGGGGTCTTGTCGACCACCACCATGAATTTCGGGCGGTGGCCCGATTCGTAGGATCGCCGCTTGCCGCTCATCGCATGCTGTCCTGCATCGAGACGATGCTGCACCGCCCGCTAAACAAGAGCAAGCCCAGGACCACGCTCAAATTTTCAGCGTGCACGCACGAAGCCCACAATGTCCTTCACCGAGTCCATGGTCTGTGACGCGATGGCGCGGGCACGGGCGGAGCCGTCCGCGAGCACGGCATCGATATGGGCGGCATCGTCCATGAGGCGGCGCATCTCGTCGGCGATGGGGGCGAGCTTCGTCACCGCCACGTCGACGAGGGAGGCCTTGAAGCCGGAGAACTGCGCGCCGCCGTGCTGGCGCAGCACCTCTTCCGCCGTGACGTCGGTGAGCGCCGCATAGATCGCGACGAGGTTCTCGGCTTCCGGACGAGCCTTCAGGCCTTCCACCTCGGAGGGCAGGGGCTCGGGGTCGGTCTTTGCCTTGCGCACCTTGGTGGCGATGGTGTCGGCATCGTCGGTCAAGTTGATGCGCGAGTAATCGGACGGGTCCGACTTCGACATCTTCTTCGAGCCGTCGCGCAGGGACATGATGCGCGTGGCCGGGCCCTGGATCAGCGGCTCGGTGAGCGGGAAGAAGGCATCGCCGAAGCCGTGTTCGGCAATCGACTCGGCCCAGTCGTTGTTGAACTTCTGGGCGATGTCGCGGGTCAGTTCGAGGTGCTGCTTCTGATCTTCGCCCACGGGCACATGGGTGGCGCGGTAGACCAGAATGTCGGCGGCCATGAGGTCCGGATAGGCATAGAGACCCACCGACGCGTTCTCGCGGTCCTTGCCGGCCTTGTCCTTGAACTGGGTCATGCGGTTCAGCCAGCCGAGGCGGGCGACGCAATTGAACACCCAGGCGAGTTCGGCATGTTGTGGCACTTGGGATTGGTTGAAGACGATATGGCGCTTCGGGTCGATGCCGGCGGCGAGGAAGGCTGCCGTCACTTCGCGGATCTGGCGCTTCAGGTCCTTCGGATCCTGCGGCATGGTGATCGCGTGCATGTCGACGACGCAATAAATGCAGTCGTGCGTCTCCTGCATGGTGACGAAGCGCTTGATGGCGCCGAGGTAATTGCCGAGATGGAGATTGCCGGTGGGTTGGACGCCCGAGAACACCAGCTCCTTGAACTGCGCCATCGTAATAAACTCCTGCGGCAGCGGGTTGGACGCCGCTGCGCGAATAGATTGTCGAGGAGGGGGGTTATGACAGGGCCTCGCCACGATGCAAGGGGTTTAAGCGAAGCTCGCCCAGTCGTCGCGGGTAAGCGCCCCGGTCAGCCAGGCAGCAACGGCATAAAGCGCAAGGCCGCCGACGCAGAACGCCACCAGAGCGATTGCGCCCGCCGGGTCGAAGAGATGCTGAGCGACGACAAGACCGAAACTCATGATGACTGTCGAGGCCAGGATGCGAAGCAAGCGGCCGGTAAACCGGCGATCCGGCTGCCACAGGCCGAATTGCGCCAGCGGCCAGATCATGGCGACCGCATGCGTCACGCAGCCTAAGGAGATGCCGAGCGCGATGCCGGTCGCGCCCCAACGCGATGCAAGGCCGAAGGACCCGGCGAGGGTGACGACGATGCCGAGGAGCGCAGCAGCGAGCGTCTGACGCAAGGCGCCGCGCGCGAACAGCGTCTGGCTCAGCACCTTGCCGAGGGTCGCAAAGGGAAGCCCGAGGCTCAACGCACCCAGCACCCATGCAGTGCCTTCCGCATCCGAGGACAGAAACGCGCCGCGCTCGAAGAGAACGACCGTGATCGGAAAAGCCAGGATCGCGAGGGCAGCGCTTGCGGGCAGGGCCAGCAGCAGCGCCACTTCCAGCGCATGGTGCTGCGCCTCAACGATGGCGGCGGTTTCTCCGCCCCGATGACGGCGGGCGAGTTCCGGCAGCAGCACGCTCGCGCCGAGTGCCGCGATCAAACCGAGGGGCAGTTGCATCACGCGTTCCGCGTAATAGAGCCAGGAAATGGCTGAGGGCCAGAACGAGGCGACCTGCGTGCCGGCGAGCACGAACAACTGCACGGCGCCGCTCGCAACAAGCGCCGGAAAGCCCGCGAGCAGCAGGCTTTTCAGCGTGGAGGACCAGCGCGGAATACGAAAACGGATCGCATCGCTTCCTCGTACTGCGAGGAACACGAGAACGAGCTGGATGAATCCCGCAACGCTCGATGCTCCCGCAAGCCATGCGGCCTTCGTTGCGATCGGAAAGGAGACGGTTTCAAGCACCACAAGCGCCAAGATCAGTCCGCCATTCACGGCGAGCGGTGCAAGCGCCGTCGCGGCGAACCGGCCGCGCATGTTGAGGATCGCCGCCGCGATGGAGGCGAGCGTCACGCAGAGCACGATGGGAAAGGACAGGCGGGTGTAGAGCGCGACGAGGGCAAGCGTCTGCCCGTCATCGTGCAGTCCCGGCGCAAGCAGCAGCGCCAGCGCGCCGGCAGCGATTTCGACGATGGCCGTGAGCCCGAGAAGCGCCAGCGCGAAACCGCTCATCACATCGCCCGCAAGGCGCGACGCGTCATGCGGCTCCAATTGGCTCAGATGCGGAACGAGAACAGGATTGAGCCCGCCCTCGCCGACGATCCGCCGCACGAGGTTTGGCAGGCGGAAGGCCGCCAGAAACGCATCCGCCACGGGGCCTGCGCCCAGCGCCTGCGCGAAAAGGATGTCCCGGACGAAGCCGAGAACGCGCGAGGCGGCGGAGCCGAGGCCGACCAGAAGGGATGAGCGGATAAGCGACATATGTGATGCCGCGCTTAAACCCTTCCGTGGGAAATGTCTAAGGGGTCCGGTGGTTTAGCCCCGCGCCTTTGCAATCGCCTCGCGTTTTGCAGCCAGGCGCATGCCGCCGATATAAGCGTCGGTGCCCACCAGGAATGACGGTGTTGCGGTGAGGCCCAGCGCGCTTCCAGCCCTGAAGGCCTCGGTCATCCACTGGGTGGTCTTCTCGGCATCGGCGATTTGCGTCAGCTGCTTGCGGTCGCCGCCGAGGCGTTCTGCCTCCTGAAGAGCCCGCTCGCCGTCCACCGTGCCGTGGAGATTGAACAGGGCGAGATGCAGGGGCAGGTAGCGCTCGGGTCCATAGAGTTGGAAGTAAGCCAAAGCCGCCTTCGTCGCCGCCACGGATTGCGGGCTGAGCACGGCGAAATTGATGAGCACGTAGGTCAGCTCCGGCTCGGCCTTCAGCAGATTGGGAAGATCCTGCGCGGAGCGTTTGCACCAGGGGCAATTGTAATCGAAATACTCGACCATGATCGCATCGCCATGGGCATGACCGAGTCGCACGGCCGAGGACAGGCTCAACGTGTCTTCCACCAGTTCCACCGGCACCATCTGAGGTTCGGGCGCGGATTGGGCGAAGGCGGAAACGCTCGCGCCGGACAGGGCAAGGCCGGCAAGAAATGTGCGGCGGGACAGGATCATCGGACAATAACTCACATGAACGAACGTCTGTGGTGGAGCCTGATCGTGTCGGGAGCAAGGCTCCGCTTTGCTTGTTCATGCACTTGTGAAAACAGGGTTTCGCAAGCGTTAAGAACGGCCATCGAGCATCTGACGCTCGATGGCCGCATCGCTTTTCGCCGTTCCTCTGAAGACTACTTCTTGCCTGAACCCGGTTCGGCCATCTTGCGGTGCTGTTCGGCAAGGATGCCCGCCGGCGTCACCGAAGCAATGGCCGTCTGAACCTTGTTCTTCCAGCCGGTCACCACGTCGCCCTCGCCTTTCATCATGGCGTCGAACCCGGTCTTGGCGACATCGGCAGGATCGTCCTTTTCGGATTGGCCCACTTTGGTATCCAGCATGTCGGCGCGCTCAAAGAACTCTGTTTCGGTTGCACCGGGCATCAGGCAGGTGACGGTGATCTCGGTGCCTTTCAACTCGTTGCGCAGGGCGAACGAGAAGGAATCTAGAAACGCCTTGCTGCCGTTATAGACCGCCTGGAAACTGCCCGGCATGAAGCCCGCGATCGATCCGGTGATCAGAATGCGCCCGGAATTGCGGGCACGCATGTCGCGGCCGACTTTCTGGATCAGGTAGAGCGTACCGGTGATGTTGGTGTCGATCACGTCGCGGACCTCGTTGAAATCCTGATCGAGAAAGCCCTTTCCGAGGCCCCGTCCCGCATTGGCGAGAAGCGCCTCGACCGGCCTGTTCAGCGCCACTGTGGCCGCATGGAGCTTGTCGACGCCCTCGATGGTGGCCAGATCAGCCTCGACGGCTTCGACCTTCGCGCCCAGCTTGCGGAAATCCGCGGCCGCCTCGTTGATCTTTGGCTCATCGGCCGCCACGACGAGATCGAAGCCGTTCTCGGCGCAGCATTTGGCCAATTCATAACCGATCCCCGTCGAGGCACCTGTCACGATCGCAAGAGGACGCTGAGCTTCGGCCATGGGGCAATCTCCGGGATGAAAGGGATGAATAAGTGTCCCTCATGAACCCGGCCCAACTGGCGTTGKTCCCTTTTAGGCTTTTCCTTGCCGTTGCTCAGACTCCCGCAGCCAACAAAAATGCCGCCTGCGAAAACAGGCGGCATTTGAGAAGAGCATTCAGGATGAATTGAGGGCTTAACCCTCTTCGCCCGTCACACCGGCGGCGTCCTGGGCTTTGAGCACCTCGGGGCGCGGCATGGAGATGACGTTGTAGCCGGCATCCACGTAATGGATCTCGCCGGTCACGCCGCTCGACAGGTCGGACAACATGTAGAGGGCTGCACCGCCTACATCCTCGATGGTGATGTTTTGGCGAAGCGGCGAATGAGCCTTCTGGTAGGTGAACATCAGGCGCGCATCGGCGATGCCGGCGCCGGCGAGCGTCCGCACCGGGCCTGCCGAGATGGCGTTGCAGCGGATGCCCGACGGGCCGAGATCGTTCGCGATGTAGCGGACGGAGGCCTCGAGCGCGGCCTTGGCCACGCCCATCACGTTGTAGTTCGGCATCACGCGGGTGGAGCCGCCATAGGTGAGGGTGAGAAGCGAGCCGCCGTTCTTCATGCGCTTGGCCGCGCGCTGCGCGATTTCCGTGAAGGAGAAGCAGGAGATTACCATGGTCCGCGAGAAGTTCTCGCGCGTCGTGACGTCCGTGTAGGAGCCCTTCAGCTGCGACTTGTCGGAGAAGCCGATGGCGTGAACAACAAAGTCCAGAGATTCCCAACGCTTGTCGAGGGCATCGAAAGCGGCGTCCACGGAGGCGAGGTCCTCCACGTCGCAGGGGATCACGAGGTCGGAGCCCAGCGACTGCGCCAGCGGGGCCACGCGCTTGCCGAGCGCCTCGCCCTGATAGGTGAAGGCGAGTTCCGCGCCGTGCTGCGCCAGGGCCTTGGCGATGCCCCAGGCAATGGAGTGATCGTTCGCGACGCCCATGATGAGGCCGCGCTTTCCTTGCATCAGACCGCTCATGTGGGCCCCCCTATGCACAGGCTCTATGTTGGGATGCCGATGGTTAGCAAACCGTGCATCCGGAGCCTTGGTCTTGATTTCAATGAGCGTGTCCATGCGAAGTCCCCCTTGGATCGGGACATCGCATGGCGTCGTCTCAGGTTTATGACGTCTTACCCGTTGTAACGGCTGAAGACGAGTGTGGCATTGGTGCCGCCGAAGCCGAACGAGTTCGACAGAACCGTGTCGAGCTTGGCGTTGTCGATGCGCTTGCGAACGATGTTCATGTCGGCGAAGGCAGGATCGATCTCTTCGATATGGGCGCTCTCGCAGATGAAACCGTTCTGCATCATCAGCAGCGAATAGATCGCCTCCTGCACACCGGTAGCGCCCAGCGAGTGACCGGTGAGCGATTTCGTCGCGGAGATCGGCGGGCACTTCTCGCCGGAGCCGAACACCTCGCGGATCGCCTCGATCTCCTTCTGGTCGCCCACGGGGGTCGAGGTGGCGTGCGGGTTGATGTAATCGATCGGGCTGTTCACGTCCCTGAGCGCCATGCGCATGCAGCGGATCGCACCTTCGCCCGAGGGGGCCACCATGTCGTAGCCGTCCGAGGTCATGCCGTAGCCGACGATCTCGCCATAGATCTTGGCGCCGCGCGCCTTGGCGTGTTCGAGCTCTTCAAGAACGAGGACGCCCGCGCCGCCGGCGATCACGAACCCGTCGCGGTTCACGTCATAGGCGCGAGAGGCCCGGGACGGGGTGTCGTTGTACTTGGTGGACATGGCGCCCATGGCGTCGAAGAGGTTCGACAGGGACCAGTCCAGATCCTCGCAGCCGCCGGCGAACATCACGTCTTGCTTGCCGTACTGGATCATCTCGTAGGCGTTGCCGACGCAATGGTTGGAGGTCGCGCAGGCGGACGAGATGGAATAGTTCACGCCCTTGATCTTGAACCAGGTGGCAAGGGTCGCGGAAGCCGTGGAGGACATGGCCTTCGGCACGGCGAAGGGGCCGATGCGCTTGGGGCCCTTGTCGCGGGTGATGTCGGCGGCATCGATGAGGGTGCGGGTGGAGGGACCGCCCGAACCCATGATGATGCCGGTGCGCTCGTTGGAGACATCGCCTTCTTCCAGGCCTGCATCGCGGATCGCCTGGTCCATGGCCACGTGGTTCCAGGCCGTGCCCTTGCCGTGGAAGCGCATGGCGCGGCGGTCGACGAGGGCTTCCACGTCGATCTGCGGCGACCCGTGCACCTGGCAGCGGAAGCCGTACTTTTCGTAATCATCGGCCTTAGCGATGCCGGACTTCGCTTCACGCAGAGAGGCCAGCACCTCCTGGGTGTTGTTGCCGATGGACGAAACGATGCCCATTCCGGTGACGACGACGCGCCTCATAGCCTAACCTCTTCATCGGACTTCTGTGCCAGCCTTATCGTTTTCAACACGTAAGGTCTGCCTTGTCCATTCTCAACCTAAGCCTGGCAAATGGATCAAGAACGATCCTTCAAATTCCTGGCCTCGCCGCCGAGCGGCAGGGTCGGTTTTTCGAAAAGATCACGGTTTGTCAATAGGATGGATGGTTCGGCGCTGACGTTGGGGCAGCGCCGAAAAGGTCTTAATCGCAGATATTAGCCGCCGACCGGGGTCTCTGCCTGGAACAGGCCAACCCGCATATCCTTGGTCTCATAGATGCGGCGTCCGTCGGCTTCGAGCCAGCCGTCGGCGATGCCGAGCACCAGCTTGGAGCGGAACACGCGCTTGAAATCCACGCCGTAGACCACTTTCTTCACGGTGGGCAGCACCTGATCGGAGAACTTCACCTCGCCGACGCCGAGCGCACGGCCACGGCCCGGGGAACCGCCCCAGCCTAAGAAGAAGCCGGTGAGCTGCCACAGGGCATCGAGACCCAGGCAACCCGGCATGACGGGATCGCCGTGGAAATGGCAGGGGAAGAACCAGAGGTCCGGCCGCACGTCGAGCTCGGCCAGTACATGGCCCTTGCCGTAGGCGCCGCCGTCCTCAGCAATAGAGGTGATGCGGTCGAACATCAGCATGGGCGGCAAGGGCAGCTGGGCGTTGCCGGAGCCGAACAATTCTCCGCGTCCGCAGGCGAGGAGCTCTTCATAATTAAAGCTGGACTGGCGGGCCATGCCGGGTGCCGATCCTTTCGTTGGTCTTTAAGGGCGGCCTCGAAAACGGTTCCGAGGCCCGGGATGGAGGCTCTGGTAGCACAGGCTTGGCCATCCATCAAAGGGACCTGAACCTCGGAGTCGATCCTATCAGCCGAAATCTTTTGCCGGGGCTTAGTCTAAGCCTTGCCCCTGAAATCCTTGCGCCGCCGCCCTTAAGAGCATCCCCTTGAGAGCTGGCACGAGCCTTGCAGCAAAACCCTCGCTTTCCTATGATGGTAGTGATAGAAGCGCTCATTCCTGCAATCAGTTCCGATGATGACCGATCCTCTGTCCGCCTATATCGAGTCCACCGCGACCTCTCCGTCCAGACGGGGATGTCCCCTGTCCGAACTGCGGGACAAGCTGCGCCGCGTGGGCCTGCGTCCGACGAGGCAGCGCGTCTCCCTCGGCTGGCTGCTGTTCGGCAAGGGCGACCGACATATCACCGCCGAAATGCTATTCGACGAGGCGTCCCGCGCCCGCGTTCCGGTGTCGCTGGCGACTGTCTACAACACCCTGCACCAATTCACGGAGGCCGGCCTCCTGCGCCAGCTCGCGGTGGACGGGTCCAAGGCCTATTTCGACACGAACCCCACCGAGCACCACCATTTCTTCCTCGAAGACGAGGGTGAACTCGTGGACATGCCGCTCACCGGTGTCAGCGTCACGGATCTGCCCGAGGCGCCGGACGGCATGGAAGTGGCCGGTGTCGAGGTGATCGTGCGCCTGCGCCGCAAGACGGCCTAAAACCTCATAATCCTCTCAACGGGCGGCGATCCCGCCTCGAATCATGCCGCTCAGCCACAGTCTCGCTGCCATCCTGGTCGCCTTCATCTGGGGCTTGAGCTTCGTCGTGATGAAGCTGGGGCTCGGCACCATGCCGCCCCTGCTGCTCTGCGCCCTCCGGTTCCTCTTCGCAGCGCTGCCCGCCGTCTTCTTCGTGCCGCGCCCGAAGGCGCCCTGGCGAAATGTGGTGGCCTACGGCTTCTTCCTCGGCGTCGGGCAGTTCGGCCTTCTCTTCACGGCGCTCGCCATCGGCATGCCCGCAAGCCTCGCCTCCCTGGTCATGCAGGCGCAGGTCTTCTTCACGATCCTGTTCGCGGCGCTGGTCATGAGCGAGCGGCCCGGCTTTCATCAGATCATCGGTGGCGGGATCGGGTTTCTCGGCCTCGTGATCATCGCCGTACCGCGCCTCGCCGGGAGCGGGGCGGTTCCCTTCCTCATGACGGTGGCGGCGGCAGCCTCCTGGGGTGTGGCGAATATCGTGTCCAAGCGTGCAGGCCGTGTAGACACCTTGAGCTACATCGTTTGGGCGAGTCTCGTCTCACCCCTGCCACTGTTGGTCCTATCCCTCTGGCTCGACGGTCCCGCCGAGGTCGCTTCCGCGCTCACGAATATGAGCCTGGGCACCTGGGGCGCGGTGGCCTACCTCGCCTATCCGACAACGATCCTCGCCTTCGGCATCTGGGCCTATTTGCTGTCGCGCCATCCGGCGGCGACCGTCACGCCCTATGCTCTGCTTGTACCGGTCGCAGGCATTCTCGGGTCCGTGATCGTGCTGGGGGAGGCGATGCACCCTATCGAGGCGATCGGCGGCGCGGTGATCGTGGTGGGGTTGGCACTGAACATCTTCGGCCAGCGCCTGTTTCGTCGCGCCGCCTGAAACGTCAGCCGCGCAGCAGCCCAAAGCCTACGAGGGCGTACACGATCAGGAAGATCGCCACATAGACGTTGAGGAATCGCGATGCCACGATGGAGGCGATGCCGAGAATGAGGGCGAGGATCGGGAGAAGCTTGAAGGTCAGGTTGATGGACATGGAATCCCAAAGGTTCATTGGTGATACCCTGTTACTAATCCGCATTCCTTGCCAAATCGGAAAAATTCTACGTCCCGATAAAGCTTCTATTCCTTACTCGACGCTCTCGTTGGGATAGACGCCCCACAGCTTCACCTGCTGGACATAGCCGTCGATATCGCGCGCGCCGTCCATGCTGATCGAAACCCGGCACCATTTGCCGTCACAGCCTTTCACGTTGGCGATGACGCCCGGCTGCAGATGCGCGACGGTGCTGCCTTTCTCATCGGCGCGGTCGAGAAGATTGATCGTCTCGCCGGTTTTCACCCAGGGCATCACGAGCGCGGTGCGCCGGCCGGACAGGAGTGAGTGCAGCACCCAGCCCTCCGTGCCTTCCGAATCGCGGATGCGCCGCCAAGTCTCGTATTCGGCGATGATTTCGACGGGCAGGCCCGCACGCTGGAACACCCAGGCGGTGCGGTGGTCCTTGGAGGGGCCTTCGCGCAGGTTCACGCGGTCGGTCTTGAGGCTCACATAGCGGGGCACCGGCAGGCCCGTGCCCAGGCGTCCGCCGGGCGGCTGCTGCTGCGCGGCGGCCGACATCCCGCTCAAAATCAGAACGGCAATGGCAACGGCGATCTTGCGCATGGTATCCCTCTCGGCGACTTTGTGTCTGCACAAGCCTCTGGTAGATAAGCTTGACCGAGACCGCCACGCGGCGGCTCGTCACCTTTAGTCGCCGGAAGAGGGTTAAAGGAGCGTGAAAACTCCCTAAGATCCTAGAAGATTCGAGTGCGGGGAACGCTGAACCGATGAAGAAAAGACCTGTCGTCGTCGTCACCCGCCGCCTGCCCGACGTGGTCGAGACCCGTCTGCGCGAGCTGTTCGACACCCGCCTCAACCTCGAGGACAAGCCCCTCTCCCGCGAGGAGCTGACCGAGGCGGTGCGCGTGGCGGATGTGCTCGTGCCCACCATCACCGACGAGATCGACGCAGCCCTCTTGGAGCAGGCAGCAGTCGGGCTCAAGCTCATCGCCAATTTCGGCAACGGCGTCGACAACATCGACGTGCAGGCCGCAGTGGCACGAGGCATCACGGTCACCAACACGCCCGGCGTGCTCACCGAGGATACGGCGGACATGACCATGGCGCTGATCCTGGCGGTCGCTCGCCGCATCACGGAAGGCGCGCGCGTGATCCCGGACAACGAGTGGTCCGGCTGGTCGCCGACCTGGATGCTCGGCCGGCGCATCACCGGCAAGCGGCTCGGCATCGTCGGCATGGGCCGCATCGGCCAGGCGCTCGCCCGCCGCGCGCGGGCCTTCGGCCTGTCGATCCATTACCACAACCGTCGCCATGTGGCGCCGAAGATCGAGGCGGAACTGGAGGCGACCTACTGGGAATCCCTCGACCAGATGTTGGCTCGCATGGACATCGTGTCCGTCAATTGCCCGCACACGCCCGCCACCTATCACCTGCTCTCCGCACGCCGCCTGAAGCTCATGAAGCCGGATGCGATTCTGGTGAACACGGCGCGCGGCGAGATCATCGACGAAGGCGCGCTCACCAAGCTCATCGAAGCCGGCGCCATCGCGGGCGCGGGTCTCGACGTGTTCGAGGAGGAACCGGCGGTCAATCCGCGCCTCGTGCGCCTCGCCAAGCAGGGCAAGGTGGTGCTGCTGCCGCATATGGGCTCGGCCACGCACGAGGGCCGCGTCGCCATGGGCGAAAAGGTGATCGTCAACATCAAGGCCTTCATCGACGGTCACAAGCCGCCGGACCGGGTGCTGCCGAGCATGCTGTGATGGACGAGACGCGGATCGCCATCGAGCTTGACCGTGAGGAGGCGCTTGATCTCTCTTTTTTCCGCTTCTTTGATCCCAAGGCGCGGTTGCGATCGTCTTCAGGAGCGCGGCGACCTGTCCGTGGCCGTGAGGCATTTTGGCCCAGGATAATAACCCCAGCTAAAGAAGCTCCGATCATATAACATATGTGAGTGCGGGACCGGTCACGGTCCGGCCAGAAGGGCTGACATCACTCCTTGAACAGCCTTTATGCCGAATCCACTTCTCCTCAAGCTTGAACGACGCGACCAACTCTCGGATGACGAGAAGCGTGTGCTCGAAAATGCCATCTCGCGGGTACGGGTGGTCGAGGCCGATGAGGACATCGTCCGCGAGGGCGACCGGCCTAACGAGAGTATCCTGCTGCTCGACGGGTTCGCGGCGCGTTATAAGATCTTCTCCAATGGACGGCGGCAGATCACGGCCATCCATGTGGCTGGCGACTTCGTCGATCTGCACAGCTTCCTTTTGAAGACCATGGACCATGGCGTGCTGGCGCTCACGCCCTGCCGGGTTGCCGCCGTGCCTCATGCGACGCTGGAAAAGATCACGGACGATCATCCGCATCTCACGCGCCTGCTCTGGCTCAGCACGCTCATCGACGGGGCAATCCACCGCGAGTGGCTTACCACCATGGGGCGCTTGTCCGCGACCGCGCAGATGGCGCATTTCATCTGCGAGCTGTTCCTGCGCCTGCGGGCGGTGGGGCGCGTCGAGGGCGACACGATCCAGCTGCCTCTCACCCAGGCGGAACTTGGAGACACTTTAGGACTTTCTACCGTCCACGTGAATCGCGTGCTGCAGGAACTGCGCAAGGAAGGCTTGATCCGGTGGCAGGGCGATGCGCTCACGATTCTCGACTGGAAACGGTTGGAAGAAGTGGGCGAGTTCACATCGACCTATCTCAGCCTTCAGCATGAGCATCGCTAAATGACAGCCGGATCGCCCGTACCTGACATCATCCTGCAATCCGTTTCCGTAAGGAGCGACGGCGGTAGTCATGAAGGCCGGCTTGTCTTTTCCGGCAAGGATCTGATCGCCGTCCTCGCCAGGGTCACGGCGGAAGAGAATGCCGGGAGCCAAACCGGAAATGGAGGTTGGTTCCTTGAGGCTGGCTTTGGCCCCTGCAGCATTCTCATGACGACGCGGCCTTCCGTCTTCCTGACGATCGAAGAAGCGATCTCCTGGGTGCAGGAACGATTAGACTCCGACCATCACTGAGAGCAGCTCGGCCCGTTCTCGACGGCGCATCACACTTGCGTTTCGCGATCAAAATCGCCGGAGAGCAGCTTTTATGCTGTTGCCTTGATCTGACGGACGATCTCATCTGCCGCGCGCTCGCCCTCTTCCCACGCACCGCCTGCCGTCCCCCATTGCGCGCGCGACAAGGCCTCTCCCGCAAACCAGATCCGCTCTGCCACCGGCGCCTTCAGGCTGTCGCGAATGGACGCGAGCCCCGGCGGCACAACGGCCCAGGATGCACGCGACCAGGGATCGTTGCGCCACGTGGTAGCATGCATCACGCTCAAGCTTCTGATCGCGCGATAACCGAAATATTCCGCCAGAACCTCGCGCGCGAAACGCGCCGGTGCATCGGCGTCGCGCCTGTCGAAGCTCGCGGCGCGGGGTTGATCGAGCTCGAAGAAATGGAACGGCGTGCCGTCGATGCGCGTAAGCAGGCCCGGCGGCTCGTGGCGTGATCCCGTGAGGCTCGCAAGCCGGTCGGCGCCTTCGAACGGCGAATTGGGCCAATGCAGGATCACATGCTCGTAGACACCTTGCGTGAAGCCGTGGATCGCTTGGGCAATCTCGTTCGGCAGGGCGGGCGCGAAACGGATCCCATCCGCCTGTAGAACCGCCATGGGCGTCGTGACGATCACGGCGCGGGCTTTCAAAGTGCCGGCGGAGGTTTCAACACGCACGCCCTGCCCCGACCAGTCGATGGCGAGCACATTGGTGTTGAGACTGATCGGCAGGTGAAGGCCAAGGCGCTTCACATAGGCGCCGAGGCCGCCCGCGATGAAGAGATTGTCCGCATATTCCATGCTCGGAAAATCGTGCAGGCTCACCTCGTCGAGAGGGCGGCCCGATACGAGGCCATGAATGGCGGCAACGCGATGCCCCAGCGGCCCCATCATCCCCGGCAGCGCATTGGCGGCGGCCTGGTCCTCGCGGTCGCGAGCGGCCTGCGTCATGGCCCGGTCCGCCATCGCGAAGGCCCGGTCGAGGGCTGCGCGCTGAGCTTTGTTTCCCCGCTTGCCGGCGACAAAGAAATGCCTGTCCGTGGGGGCACGGCGCAGGGGCTCGCCGCGCTGGTGCCCGAGCTTCACGAGCGGATTGATCGGTCCTGCATGCAGCCAATGGGCGCCGAGATCGAGAGGGTGCCCGCGAAAAGCCCGCGTCACCGTGCGCCCGCCCACGCGGTCCCGCGCCTCAATCACAGCAACGGACAACCCGGCAGCGATGAGCCGCCGTGCCGCGCTGATTCCGGCGCTGCCTGCGCCGACGATCACGACATCCGGTTCCTGAGAGGGTGATGGGGATTCGAGCGGCAAGGTTGTCTCCACCCTCTCGTCATGGCTAGGGTTCGTTCATAAGTAAAGCCTGCGCCTGGTCCCAAGGGGTCGGGCGGCACCGGAGGTAGAACGAACGACCATGCTGATCCAGACGGTTTTTGCAGCGGCCCGAGATGTGTTTTCTCCGGGATTGCGGCGCATCCTGTGGAAGTCCATCGGCCTGACCCTGGCGCTGCTGGTTCTGGTGTGGCTTGCTTTGACGCAGCTGCTCGACGCGTTTCTGTCCACCCATGACCTGAGCACGAGCTATCCGTTTCTCGACAGCATCGCATTCTTCCTCGCGGGCTTCGGGCTCTTCATCGCCTTCGCCTATCTGCTGCCGGCGGTCTCGGCCATCGTCGCGGGCTATTTTCTCGACGATGTGGCCGAGGTGGTAGAAAGCAGGAGCTATCCCGCCGACCCGCCGGGCCAGGCATTGCCCTTCGGCAAGGCCATTCTCTACGGCCTGCGCTTCGCCGGGCTCGTGCTCATCGTGAACATGTTCGCGCTGCTGCTGTTCTTCATCCCCGGCATCAATATCGGCGTGTTTTTCATCGCCAACGCCTATCTCCTCAGCCGGGAATATTTCGAGCTCGCCGCCGGCCGGTTCTGGTCCCCTGAAGATGTGGTGCGCCTGCGCATGGAGCATCGCGGGACGATTCTCGCAGCAGGCGCCGTCCTGGCAGGTCTCGTTATGGTGCCGGTGCTCAACCTCATCACGCCGATCTTCGGCGCGGCGTTGATGGTACACCTGCACAAGCGGCTCACGCACGATCGGGCGAAGCGCACGGCCCTTCGCCGGGACGATCAAGCCACCATCGAGCAGCGGTCCGAGCGCATCTGATGATGCGCTCATTAAAGTGAGACGATGCTAGTGGCTCGACGAAGGTCCTACGGCCGGGCCTGAAGCCCGTTCCGGATGGAAATCCGATTCCGCGCCGCCCGATTGCGGAGCCAGCAGATCCGGCGTCGTCTGAACCGCGTTGCGCTTCAGGTCGAACTGGCCGGTCTTGCGGTAGCGGATCAGGTAGGACGGCACGATGGCCTCGATGGTGGTGGGCGTGATGCCTAAGCCCTCGAGGGTGCGGCCCTCGGCAATCGCGCTCTCGGACACCACGTTATCCTTCTCGAGCAGCAGCGCCTGATCGCGGGTCATGACGAGTTCGTCCGGCAACAGGCCGAGGGTGAGCTTGTCGAGCGTGCCCATGACGCTGCCCTGAGCGCGGCCCATCGCGTTCGGCAGGGGCACGATCAAGCGCTTGCGCTCCGTGACCTCGCAGGTGAACTCCACGAGCTCGCGCAGGGTCTTGATCTCGGGGCCGCCGAGTTCGTAAATCCGGCCGGTCGCCACCGCGCCGTCGACGGCCTTCACGATGGCCTCGGCCACGTTGCCCGCATAGACCGGCTGGAAGCGCGTGTCGGCGCCGGCGAGCGGCAGAACCGGCAGCAGGCGCACCAGCGAGGCGAAGCGGTTGAACAGGCTGTCGCCGGGGCCGAACATGAGCGAGGGGCGAATGATCACCGCATCCGGCCGCACCTGAAGCAGCCCGGCCTCGCCCTCGGCCTTGGAGCGGGCATAGGCCGATTCGGATTGATCATCGGCGCCGATGGCCGAAACCTGGACGAAGGACACGGCCTTTTTGGCCGCCTCGGCGATCATGCGCGGCGCCTTCGCCTGCACGGCATCGAAGGTTTGGCGGCCGTTCTCCTGCAGGATGCCGACGAGATTGACGATATGATCCGCCTTCGCCGCAACTTGAGCGATGGACTCAGGGTAACGCAGGTTTGCCTGGATCGCGTAGACCTGCCCCACCTTGCCCATGGGCAGGAAGTAGGTGGGATTGGGGTTGCGGGTGGCCACCAGCACCCGGTAGCCGCGCTTGGCCAGCAGGCTCACCACATAACGGCCGAGAAAACCAGATCCGCCGAACACCGCGACGGTTTGCTGCTCAGGCGTGCGAAGGGCGCCGATCATGAAAGTCTCCTGACCTCGTAGGACGGACCGGCCAGGGGAGGACCCGCAAGGGACTGCCTCCTCAAGGACTTGGCCGTGATTTTGAAATGTCTCTAGTCAAACCCTGTTCCCCTGTGAAGAGGCCCTGAGGCCAAGAAAGCGCATCGGAAGCGTTTTCAGCGATTGACGCCGCCCCAGAACCACCTTAAACGAACCCTCGCCGAAAGGCATGCCCAGGTGGCGGAATTGGTAGACGCACTGCTTTCAGGTAGCAGCGGGTAACACCGTGGAGGTTCGAGTCCTCTCCTGGGCACCATCTTTCTCTCAGATGGTTTATTTTTCAAGCACTTAGCTTCCCGAAAAGGTTGGAAATCAAAACCTGGGGTGAAAACCTGGGGGACTTTGGGCTGCTTCTGTTCGTCTCAGAGAATGTGAAAAAGGCCGCCCATAGGCGGCCTTCACTTGGTCGGTGAGAGCAGTTTCACCCGGTTTCTGCTTTCATTCGGCGAACTCGTTATCTGCCTCGATGACGGCCTCATTCTGAGCCCGCCACGCGAGATAGCGTTGGTAACCTCGTTCGGAGGCGACGCTCCGCATGTAGTCACGACCGTATCGGTCGATCTCCTTCGGCGTCCGGTGGCCAGTAATGGCCATAATCTGATGGACAGAAAGCTCACGCATGATCAAACGGCAGACCCCGGCCTTTCGGAGCCCATGAAGGGAAAACGGTTTTTTCATTCCCGTCTTCGTCATCAGCCTCTTGATCGCGTCCTGCATCATGTTGCCGAGGCTACCCTCCACATACGGGCGATCCGGTTGGCTCGGATCGGTTTTGTCATGCACAAGGTAGAGCATATCGCCCAGGATGCCTGCCTCTTTAGCCGCCTCTAGGGACTGGCGAAGCTCCAGAAACAGCGGCACGTAGGCCGTTACCGGCTTCTTGTTCCGAAGCTTATGCTGGACGAACGACAGGCGGTCCTCACCAAAGCGGTCCTTCTCCAAGAGCATTCGTCCGAGCCGGGGTAGATCAGCACGACGTTGCGTCGTGTAGTAGGCGAGGTCGAACAGAAGCCGCTCTTTGGTTCCGAGCTTGAACTCCTGTTGGAAGGCTGCGATCTCGTCCAAGCTGGGGGTTCGGTGGCCATCCTCGTTCTCGGGTTTGAACGGTTTGATGTCGCGAGCCAAATTCCGACCGTCAACGAGGCTCGTGTGGTTCTGCACCAGATAGGAGAGGACTGCGCTGATGAACTTGTGCCGGGTGTTAGCCGCCGAAAAATTAGTTTGGATCTCGCGTTCTTCCCCGGTGATCTCGTCGAGCACCTTCTTCCACTTCAGCTTCCGCCTCATCAGAATGAGCACCGACTCGCCAGTGAAATCTGCAAGGGGACAGTCGCCATATCGTAAGTGAGGATATTTGGCGTGAGGTTCGTCCCAGGTACCCTCCAAGACATTTCTCCGATTGCGCTTGTCCCGCTTCGACATCTCCCGATAGGTGGGGTCATTGGCGAAGTAATCCTGGCACGCCCATCGCCACGTATGGGGCACAGCAGCTTGACGAGGTTCAGGTCTATTTGCCTTCCTCGGAGCCGCTTGAAGGGGGCGTCCTTGTTTTGCGGCGAGAAGTTCAGCGTCAAATTCAATAGACGGGAAAGGTGCGCGAATCCGTACCTTCCTTTGACCAGGAGGCTCGTAATAGACAACGATTTTCCCGGACTCAGTCGCATACGCATAAGCATACTTGTAGGCGTGGGAAGTCAGCTTCTTATTGAGCTTCTCAGCTTCCTGCTGCGCCTTCTCAAGGCGGGCCTTCTTGAATTTCGGATCAAGCTTCGGTCGCGCCATCACGCAGCCCTCTGATCGGCCCAAAGATTCTGCGCTTGCCGCTTGATGGCATTCTGACCACGGCGGGGCAGCCGGTCAAAGTAGCGATCTAGCTCGTAGACGCACCAGATCACGCGGGTGTCGATGACAAACGGCTGGGGCATGCGACCGTCCGCAAC